>NZ_PJBX01000128.1:0-39019 GCF_002836335.1 Psychrobacter sp. Sarcosine-02u-2
ATGCCCGAGGGTAGTTAAGGGTAAACCACAAAAATATCCCAAAAAAAATACCAGTCAGCGTTAACTGACTGGCATTAAGCAAGTAGGATGGGCTTTAAGAGTTTTGAACAGAAGGTAAAATATTTTAAACCGATAAGGCACTGATAAAAATAGGTACCCAAACAGCGGTCACTAAGCCATTGACCGCTAAGCCAAAGGCAGCATAGCGTCCAGCAGTATGGCTGATTTGCCACGCTTCTACGGTGCCAAAAGCATGTGCCGCTAAGCCAAGCGCGAGGCCTTTGGCGCGGTCGTCATCAATACCGCGAAATAAAAAGCGCGCTAAGGTGCCACCAATCAGTCCTGAAACGATAATTATTAAGTTTGCTAATGCCAGCGGCGCTTTAATCAAATCGGCGACGCTCAGACCAATTGGTGTGGTCACCGAGCGCGTCGCAAATGCCAAAATGGTCTCGTGGCTGAGCGAAAATACATACGCCAATGACATGGGGAGCAAGGCGCCAACCACGCTTGCCAGTGCCACAATCATGGTCAGCTTTTTAACTGGCAAACCCTTAAAGTTCATCGCCGCCAATGGCACGGCCAATAATACTGTCACATAGCCTAACAGATGGTCAAATACCGGTTTTGCCACGCTGTAATAATGATTATAATCCCATTGCAAAATAAACAAAAACAGTAGTACTAAGACCAAAGCGGTGATGACCATCGGCAACCATGACAGCTTGCGCGCAAGGACACGGGCAATAACGTGGGCGGCCAAGGTTAATACTATCGCAGCAAGGGTCGCGCTAAACACACTATCAAAACTCATAACGTTACCTTATTAACAGAGCTTAATGCTGTCCCTTGTGCTTGTTGGTCATATTCATATCGTCATCATGACTGCCATCTTTATTATCGCTATTATTAAGCGAGCGATTGGCAAGGATAGCCAGTCCCCAAAGCGGAATAAGGGTGCTGACAATCATGGTCAGCATCACGCCCCAAAACTCATTACCTAGCGCGAATAGCAGCAAACCTGCACCGGCAGAAACGGGCAAAAAAGCAAAACCACTATCGACCAGTAAGGTGTTGCTTGCTTGGGTTAGCCAATGCGGTAGACCTTTTACCACTCGCCAAATAATTAAAATGATAAACATCGTTAACAGGCCGACGATATTGGCTGCTTTTTCAATACCCGCCCATTGGCAGACAACGACTGCTAACTCACGAACCACCACGACCATAATCAGCGTCAATATTAGCGCCATCCATAAAGGCGTGTTAGAAGTAGAGGTAGAGCTCATAAGCAATCCTAGCCAAGTCGGGTATAAAAAGGGTAATATGCTAAAAAAGAGAGTTTAATGCCAATGTGTTAACAAAAGCATGTCAATAAAAGCATTTTAGCAAAAGCTGATTATATAGACAGTAGACATATTAATAAAGCCTAAGCGCTAATTGCTGCTATTAAGCTGTTGTTAAATGTCTCGTATAGTGAGTGAAAAGTAATATCAATACAGCACGCACTGCTGATATCCATTTTTCTTGCTTGCTGTGCCTGCGCAGACAGAGGCTACAAAAAATTGATATCAGCAATACCGTCGCGTTTTTAGGATATTTTGACTATATCATAAATGTCCATTACCCCTTATATGCTACAAATATAAAAAAGGACACCATCATTTGATAACGTCCTTTTTAACTTCACCCAGATTAAATAACTGGCAACGAGGTTGTTTAACTTTGCGAATCAGATTCCTCTGTAGCAGAGTTTAACGCTTCAAATTCAGCAAAAGCATCTTCTTCCTCTGCCGTTAAAGAGGCAGCTGCATCCATACTCTCATCTTTTTGCTCAAACTCTTCAAGTATCGGCATTAGCAATGTTGCTTGCGCTAACGGCAATACATCTAACGGCTTTAGATTGGCTTGCCCCAATAGCTGTTTGAGCCTATCGCTTGGCAAGCGAATGGTTAGGCGCTCATGACCATTATCGTCATAGCTTTCTTCCAAAATCACGCCAAGCTCATACAAGATGTTTTTAAATTGGCCGGCGTTATACGGTAGGGTCAAATCAAAGGTGGTTAAGTTGCCCGTCAATAATTGCTGTACAGCAAGCGACAACTCTTCCATGCCTAGGTTTTGGCGCGAAGAAACATACACCCGATTTGGTTGACCTTCTTTTGCATAGCCAATGTGCGCCGGCTCATCGGTTAAGTCGATTTTATTATAAACATTCAGCACAGGCACATCGTTGTCAATCTCAGCAAGGACGTTTTTCACCGCTTGAATTTGCTCATGCATGTCTTCACTCGATGAATCAATGACATGTAGTAGTAAGTCGGCTTCTAGCGTCTCTTCTAGTGTGGCATGAAACGACTCGACCAACTCATGTGGCAAATGACGGACAAATCCCACGGTATCGACCAAAACCACGCGGCCAACTCCTTGCCAGTCAAGACGGCGCAAGGTCGGGTCAAGGGTGGCAAATAATTGGTCGGCGGCATAAATGTTTTCATCGACCAAGCGATTAAATAGGGTAGATTTACCAGCGTTGGTATAACCGACGAGCGAGATGGTCGGGACGTCTGATTTTTGCCGACGCGCTCGACCTTGGGCGCGGGTTTGGCGTACTTTTTCCAGTTTATTTTTCAACTGATTGACACGCACTTGTAATAAGCGGCGATCTGTTTCCAGCTGAGTTTCACCGGGTCCACGTAGACCAATACCACCTTTTTGGCGCTCCAAATGCGTCCAACCACGCACCAATCGCGTTGATAGGTGGTTTAACTGCGCAAGCTCAACCTGCAACTTACCTTCGTAAGTACGGGCGCGCTGGGCAAAAATATCCAAAATTAAGCCAGTGCGGTCAAGCACGCGGCATTGTACCAAAGCTTCGATATTACGCTCTTGCGATGGCGATAAATTGTGATTGAAAAGTACGATATCAGCGTCGTATTCGCGCACCAATTCTGCTATTTCTTGTGCTTTACCGCTACCAACGAAGTATTTGGCATCAGGACGCGCACGCGAGCCTGTAACCAGTGCCAAGCGGTCAGCGCCTGCCGAATCTGCAAGTAGCTCAAATTCATTTAGATCATCGGGATCTTGAATTTGGCGGATGTCTAAATGGACGATAATGGCGCGCTCGCCACCTTCATGTCTTTCAAAATATTCCAAAGAGTATCACCTATTATTAAAGTAGATAAATCGCTATGACCGCTTCAATGAGTATCGATATAGCTTTCATATGACCCTCTATATGTGGTCTTATCACTTGATATTAAAGCGTATAAACGCAATTAGCCATGTCTTTATGTTACAGCGTTTATAGGGAGATATTTTTATCTATAAAAATTTTAAGCTGAGACTATTAACAAAAGCCACTCATAATTCAGTGTACAAGTCATCACTGAGTAAATAAATTTTGTTATACTCATTGCCCTTGTTTACGAGATATAATCATACGTTTTTTAAGCAGAACTCTTTTAAGCATTAAGCTTTTTTAGCACTAAGATGTAATAAAGCATTTTTAACCCATAAGTTTTTAACCACGAGGGATACAGATGAGCCAATCTAAGTCAGGCTTTTCACTCAAACAGCAGTTAGGTCGCGGCAAACAGATCGCTGGCATGACCACCACCATCGCTGGCGGATTGCGCGCCGCCCAGCGTATCGGTGCCTTTAAACAGCCGCCGCGCGAAAAGCTACCGCGCTATATTCAAGCGTTTTGCCGAAAAATGGCTGGCTCGTTTGGCGTGCAGGTGGTGGCAGTCGAGCGCGTAGAGCAGCATCACGGTCTATGGGTGTCTAACCATGTATCGTGGATGGATATTCCGGTAGTGGGGACGCTAAGCCCTGCTTTTTTCTTATCAAAGGCAGAAATTGGCGATTGGCCAATCTTTGGTAAGCTTGCGCATGCCGCAGGGACGGTATTTATTGAGCGCGGTTCCGGTGATGCGGGCACGGTTGCCACCCAAATTGCCAATTTTTTAACCAAAGGTTTTTCGGTTATCTTTTTCCCAGAAGCGACAACCACCGATGGTAAAAAAATCAAACGTATCCACGGCACTTTGCTGCAAGCGGCGATAGATGCTGACGTACCAGTACGCCCGCTGGTGATTGCGTATGTCAATAAAGATGGCACGTTAAGTGAGGCGCTGCCTTATTATGGCAAAATGACGATGAAAGATAGCCTAAAAAAGGTGCTCGATAGTAAAGACGTGACGGCTTTTGTCTTACCGCTTGAGCCGATAGATCCTAAAGGGTTGAGCAAAAGTCAGCTAACCGATTTGTTACAAGCGCATATGCAAGAAGGCTTGGCTGAACTGCATTCGCGGGTTTTAACGAAAGCTGGCAAACCTTAAGCAAGTACAAAACTGCTTGAAAGATAACCGCTTTAATAGAAAAATTAGTAGCAGAAAAGTAGTCATAAAAAAGGCGCCAATCTTAGTCATAAATACTAATGATTGGTGCCTTTTTCTTTGCTATGCAAATACTTGAACGTCAGCTTATTAAAAGCTAAACAATATCAATCTATGACCACGTAATGTTATGGCGACGGATTAGGGTGCTGGGTATGTACCGCCTCAATCGCTTTTAGCACATCTGCGCTTAAGGTGACATTGATACTATCGATATTTGATTGCAGCTGCTCAGTGGTGGTTGCGCCAACGATATTACTAGTGACAAACGAGCGCGAATTGACAAAGGCCAATGCCATTTGCGCCATATCCAAACCGGCTTCGGCAGCGATTTTGGCGTATTGAGCGGTGGCGGCTTTTGCTTCGTCATTGGTATAGCGAGCAAAGCGGTCATACATCGTCAGACGCGCGCCTGCAGGACGTTTACCATCAAGGTATTTGCCAGATAAAACCCCAAAGCCGAGCGGCGAGTAAGCAAGTAAACCAACATTTTCACGATGGGCAATCTCTGCCATGCCAACTTCATATAGACGATTGAGCAAACTATAAGGATTTTGCACCGTGATAGGCGCGATTAAACCATTTTTGTCCGCTTCCCACAGATAACGCATCAGCCCCCAGGCGGTATCGTTCGATAAGCCATAAGCACGAATACGACCTTTCTTGATCTCGTCATTTAGTGCTTGGATGGTCTCTAAAAAAGGCGTCAAATCATCCAGCGACTGCGCTGCCATCTCTTCACTATAACCGCGCTGGCTAAAAAAGTTCGCTTGCCGTTCAGGCCAATGCAACTGATAAATATCAATATAATCGGTTTGCAAACGCTCAAGATTGCTATCGATGGCGCTACTAATATGCGCCGCATTAAAGCGCGTCTGACCATCGCGTAAAAAATCCATCGGTGAGATTTTGCTAGCAAGAATGACCTTGTCGCGCTGTTTGGTTTTATTAAACCACGTGCCCATAAAGCGTTCGGTATCGCCTTGCTTGTCTTTATCAGGCGGCGACGGATACATTTCGGCGGTATCCCAAAAATTCACGCCTGCACTAAGGGCCATGTCCATCTGGGCATGCGCGTCGCTTTCGCTATTCTGCTGCCCCCATGTCATCGTTCCTAAGCAGATTTTTGAGACTTTTTCATTCAGTTGCGGCAGTGTTTGATATTGCATCTGTTTATCCCTGTTTTTATTCTCAATAAGGTTTTATGTTCAAGCCGTTTTTCATACTACATAATCTTGATACCTGTGACGCCCGGCGGGGTGACTTGGAATATTTTTACTTTAAACAGTACCGATTGACCAGCAAGTGGATGGTTAAAGTCGACTTCAACTTCGTCGTCATCGATGGCGCTAATGGTACCGGGCAGGGTGTTTTTGCCTTTATCTTCAAACTCGACCAACATTCCGATTTCAGGATTGTCAGCGACTAAGGCAAATTGGGTGCGGCTAAAATGCTGAATGTTATCAGGGTTCCACTCGCCAAACGCTTGCTCAGGCTCAAGGTGGGCGGTGCGCGTATCGCCAGCACGTAGGTTCATCAGCACTTGCTCAAAACCCGGTAAAAAGCTCTCATCGCCAACGGTCAGCGTCACTGGCTCGTCGCGGTTAAAGGTTGAATCAATCACCGTACCGTTTTCGAGCGATACTTCAAAATGCAGCTTCACAAGGCTGCCGTGGGTGATGCGAATGTCTTCATTAGGGGTGATAAATTGGGAGTCGGTCATAGCAAAGTGTCTTTTATAGAGTAAGGTTTAGAAGATTAATTATAAAAGAGAGTTTAGCATAACCGTCTGCTGTACATGTTCATGTCGCCTGTATGACATGAATTATTTTATCAATACTTCCATAATGGAGATACATCATTAATCGTTAAATGCATCTCATCAAAAGTAATAAATACAGGAGTTTAATAAACTGATATAAGATTGATTGCCATATGGGATGATTAATTGATGAAATTAAGTTGACATTATTTTTCATATTGTATATAAATGTAAAGTTAATATAAGGAACGTAAATATATATTAATAATTGTAATTTAAATAACTTCTGAGATGATTATGAAAAAAGCTATTTTGGTAATTGGAATGTTCGCGTTATTGGCTCAAGGGTGTGCAACTCCACATGTTGTACAAACTAAAAAAGTAAGTGACGTTAATTTGTCTTGTCAGCAAATTCTTAATGAAATAGCAGAAGCTGATGACTTTGAACAAAAGGCACGCGCTGAGCGTAAAGCGACTGGTAAGAACGTAGCAGCAGCAATTTTATTTTGGCCAGCCTTAATTGGTACCTATTCTAATACTGAAGAAGCTATCAATGCTGCAAAAGAGCGCCGCAACAATTTGACTAACTTGTATGAACAGAAAAAATGCCGTTAATACCTTAATGTCTTGTTAGGATATTTTATGGTCAATAAAAAGCTAAGAGTAATGCTCTTAGCTTTTTTTATGAGCGCGGGAAGGTTATATAATGGTCGTTAATAATCATTAAAATCAAAAAGTATACAGTTATGAAAACTAAGCAGATAAATATAAGAAAACAAGGTCATATCAAAAAATGGCAAGACGATAAAGGTTTTGGTTTTATCGAAACTGCGGCGGGCGAGTCGGTGTTTTTTCATGTTAGCGCGTTTAAAGCCCCGCGCCGTCCCGAAATTGGCGAGCAAGTGGTTTTTACAGTAGGGCAAGACAATCAGGGACGCCTGCAAGCAAAGGATGTACAAGAACTCAGCTTTGTACAACAAAAAATGGCGCAAAAGAACAACCAAATCCGGCAGCGTAATCACAAACGCAGCGCCCAAGCAGAATTTGAAACAGGGCAAAAGAAACGCTTGTTCCTTGGTGTTGGATTTTATGGGGTTTTAATTTTATTGGCGGTCATGAATAAGCTAAGCTGGCTAGTGGTTGCTTGGTACGTGATATTAGGCGTCATTACCTATGGCATGTATGCCAAAGACAAAGCCGCTGCCCAAAATGGCGACTGGCGTACGCCTGAGTCAACGCTGCATCTGTTGAGTACGCTTGGCGGTTGGGTCGGTGCGCTGGTCGCTCAAACCTATTTACGTCATAAGTCACAAAAGCCGGAATTTCGTATCGTTTATTATTTGACCGTCATTATTAATTTGGCAGGGTTGTTATTTATTATGGTAAACGGTGGCGACTTAACGGGATTAAAAGCATTGTTCTAAGCATGTTTTACTTTTAAGACTGCTCTAACATTTGCTTATAAATCGCTGCATCGCTGGCTGAAAAACAGCAAAAAATGACTTCACGAATTGAAAGCTCAGACATTTCGCCTAAACTATTTTGTAGATAATCTTTTACCGTACCCATAGCAATTTGCGCTGCTTTTTCGATTGGATAGCCATACACGCCGGTACTGATAGATGGAAAAGCAATGCTGCTTAGATTATTTTGAACTGCTAAGTCCAGCGAGTTTCGATAACAGCTGGTGAGTAGCTCTGGCTCGTGACGATTGCCACCATGCCAAACAGGGCCGACCGTATGAATCACATACTGGCAAGGTAGCTTAAACGCTGGACTGATTTTAGCATCACCTGTCTGGCAACCATTCAAAGTACGACAATACGCCAATAATTCACGTCCCGCTGCCCGATGAATTGCACCATCGACACCGCCGCCACCAAGCAAGCTTGAATTGGCCGCATTGACAATCGCATCAACATTTAAGGTGGTGATATCGGCTTGCAGCACTGACAAAGTAACAGTGTGCTTATTATTTTCATTAGCAGCAGAAATTTGCTTTTGAGCAATAGGTTTTATTTGATTATTAGACCTTTGGTTATTAGACATGGCAGCACCCTTTTTATATTGAACTTAATATACTTTAGCGTTTTTAGCGTCACTCGACTATATCGCTTACGTTATCAATAATCTTTAATATACTATCTCTCAAAAAAGGCGCAAAAAAATAGGCTACCGATTTGGTAGCCTATTTGCAAAGTCATTGTATTTATATCATTTAAGCATCACGTTTCTTTTCTAAAAACAGTATATCAATAACAATCAGCGCCACACCAATACAAATACCAATATCGGCAATATTAAAGATTGGATAATGCCAAACGTCGGCGTAATGCACGTGAATAAAATCAATCACGTGACCATGGAGCAAGCGGTCAATCAGGTTGCCAAGAGCGCCACCAAGCACCAGAGCCAAACCAAACGATAACAGCTTGGCTTTACGCGGTGCTTTGACGAGATAGACGATTAAAAATAGCGACATTACGAGTGCCAGTCCGGCAAAAAACCATTTTTGCCAACCTGCTTGGTCTGCTAAAAAACTAAACGCCGCGCCATAGTTATAAGCAAGCGTCCAATTTAAAAACGGCTCAATCACGGGCACAGGCTCAAGGAAATTGAGATTGGTTTCAGCCAACCACTTCGTCCACTGGTCAACGATAAGCACAGCAAGCGCCAGCAAGTACCATATAAAGGCGCGACTGCCATTAGCGACCATTTTTGGCGTCTTCTTCAGACGACCTTTAGGCGTGGTTGAGCTACCTGTAGTCGCATGCGCAGGCGTAGGCGAGTTATCGGCCTCAACCTGCGGCTGCTTATTTTTAGGTGAGTTAGGCATAATGGCGCACCTCGCCGTCGCCTGCGACGTTGGTCACGCAGCGTGCGCATAGTTCAGGATGCGCCGCGTCTGTACCGATATCATCACGGATGTGCCAGCAGCGTACGCATTTGGTGCCCGTCGCCGCGCTAACGTCAACCACTAAATCACCCGATGCATCTTCATTTTCATTGTTATCGGCTTTTGCGCTGGCTTTATCAGCAGGCGCGGTGCTCATTGGTTTTAACGTTGCGCTACTGGTAATCAGGACAAAACGCAGCTCTTCGCCAAGCTTGGCTAAGCTGTCATACATCGCACCGTCAGCATATAAATCAACGCCCGCAGACAAGTTGGCATTGATGATTTTTTCACCGCGTGCGGTTTCGATATGTTTATTGACCATATCTTTTGCTTGCATGATACGTTGCCAGTCGTCGCTACTGATGGCGCTAAGCTCAAATGCTGGGAACTCATACCATGCTTCGGTAAATACGTAGCCTGCGTCAGTGCCGTTTTTACCTTGCAATACTTCCCAAGCTTCTTGCGCAGTAAATGATAAAATCGGCGTAATCCAGCGAATTAAGGCATGAGCGATATGATAAATCGCCGTTTGCGCAGAGCGACGCGGCTGTCCATCAGTTTGGGTAGTGTACTGACGGTCTTTGATAATATCGAGATAAAAGCTACCCAAGTCTTGCGAGCAAAACGCGGTGATATGCTGGGTGACTTGGTGAAAGTCCATCGCATCATAAGCACTGATGATTTGCGCTTGTACCGTTTGCGCACGCTCAATAATAAATTTATCAAGGCTAACCAGCTCATTGATATCAACGCTGTTGGTCGCAGGATTAAAGTCGTCGGTGTTGGCCAGCAAGAAGCGTAGGGTATTACGGATACGGCGATACATGTCGATGGCGCCTTTAAATACCGTTTTACCCGCGCTCATCTCATAACGATAGTCGCTCGAGGCAATCCACAAACGTAGCATATCCGCACCGGTTTTATTGATCTCGTCTTGCGGCGTGATGATGTTGCCAAGTGACTTACTCATCTTGCGCCCGTTTTCATCGACGACAAAACCATGGGTCAATACTTGTTTAAATGGTGGACGCTGGTACATCGCCTCAGACGTGAGTAATGAGGTCTGGAACCAACCGCGATGCTGATCCGAACCTTCGAGATACATATCGGCAGGATTGGTCAGCTCATCGCGCTGCTCAAGGACGGCAAAATGCGTCGTTCCTGAGTCAAACCAAACGTCTAGCGTATCGGTTGCTTTATCATAGTCTGCCTCTTCCGCCCCTAAAAAGTCTTCACAGCTGGCATCGAACCAAGCTTCAACGCCGCCTGCAGCGATTTTTTGCGCGGCCACTTCCATCAGCTCTAGCGTATTAGGATGCAGCTCGCCGGTTTCTTTATGAGTAAAAAAGGTAATCGGCACGCCCCACGTACGCTGGCGTGAGATACACCAATCTGGGCGACCGGTCATCATCGCTTCAATGCGGTTTTGTCCCCAAGCTGGCGTCCAATTGACAGAAGGAATATCAGCAAGCGCACGCTCACGCAGACCTTTGGTTTCCATACTGATAAACCACTGCGGGGTGGCGCGGAAAATAATCGGCGACTTATGACGCCAGCAATGCGGATAGCTGTGCTCGATTTTGGTATGGTTGATTAAATGGCCGTTATCATGCAGTGCTGCAATGATTTGCGGATTGGCTTTATAGATATGCTCACCGGCAAATACCGCCGCGCTGTCTAGATAAACGCCCGTTCCACTGACTGGGTTTTCAACCGGCAAGTTATATTTCAGGCCAACGATATAATCGTCAAGACCATGCCCCGGTGCGGTATGGACGAGGCCAGTACCGCTATCCGTGGTTACGTGCTCACCTAGGATTAGCGGCACTTGACGCTCGCTAATCAATGGATGCTGGGCGCGCAGACCTTCAAGCTCGCGTCCTGAAACGGTAGCTAAGATACCATCGTTAGTCAGTTTAAACTCGCTTAATGCACTTTCAACCAAGTCAGTGGCTAATAAGAAGTTACCTTTGGCAGTTGCGACCACGCTATAGTCATGCTCAGGGTGTACCGAGATGGCTTGGTTTGCTGGTAACGTCCAAGGGGTTGTCGTCCAGATAATTGCGGCGATGTTACCTTCAATGCCGCTTAATGCTGCAACCTTGTCGGTATCTAAGACGTCAAAGCTCACATAAATAGCATCAGAGACTTTATCTTGGTATTCCACTTCAGCTTCTGCTAGCGCAGAGCTACAATCCAAGCACCAGTTGACTGGCTTCATGCCGCGGGTGACGTGGCCGTTGTCATAAATTTTAGCAAGCGCACGTACGATATTAGCTTCTTGATGGAAGTTCATCGTCAAATAAGGATTGTCCCAATCACCAAACACGCCCAGACGTTTAAAGTCAGCCTTTTGTAGCTCAATCTGGGTACTTGCATATTCGCGGCATAGGCCACGAAATTCAGTTGCTGAGACTTTTTGACCGACCTTACCGACTTTAGCTTCGACTTTTTGCTCGATAGGCAAACCGTGACAGTCCCAACCTGGCACGTAAGGCGCATCAAAGCCTGACAAGGTTTTTGACTTGACGATAATGTCTTTTAACACTTTATTGACCGCATGACCTAAGTGAATCTGACCGTTGGCGTATGGAGGACCATCATGCAAAATATATTTGGTTGCGCCCGTCCGCGCCTGACGAATTTTGCCGTACACGTCGTCGGCTTCCCAAGCCGCCAGCCAGTCTGGCTCACGTTTGGCAAGGTTGGCACGCATCGCAAATGGCGTATCGGCAAGGTTTAGGGTGTCTTTATAATCGTGGCTTGGGGTGTCGGTACTTTTATCAGTCATAGAAGGTGTCTTATAAGATGATGGTTAAAGGTTGTGTTTAAATTCAGGCGTAAGATTAAAGATATATGGGGTTAAATATTGGATAATCGATGCTAGTCTTTTACTTATTACTTGAAAAAATTTGCTTAAAAAACATGGCGCAAAATAGGTTGCTTATCACTTGATTTTAAATGGACACGTCCATCATAAATACTAATCAGACGATTGCAACAAAAAATATTTTTAGCAGAATACTTAGAAAAGGGAATAGGAGTACGGCAGCTATTATATGACAAAATGAGTAGGGTAAAAAGAGCTGGCCGGTATCGTCCTATTTTTAGCCAAAAGCAATGACTTATAGCAGCAATGCGCCATCTATTAAAGCATAGGTCTAGACCCCTTAATTGACCATTTATTAGATTTTATACTATTGACCAAGGGTTAAAAAACTTCTGATAACCACAAACGCAATTTGAGCGACCAAAGCGGCTGAATACCGGTCAAGCCTTGCGTCATCTCGCCATCTTTCAAAACCACATAAGACGGCGTTACTTGGCCTTGCCAATCAGCAAATATCTCACCTTCTTGGTCATTGATAGTGGTAAAGCGGTAATTGTGTTCGGCAAGGTAGCTATGCAACTCTTGGTCAGAACCGGATTTAATCGCAATCGTTACCACAGGATAATTATTCGCCGCCGCAAGCTTATCTATCGTTGGCGAGGTTACCCGACAAACCGGACACCACGTTCCCCAAAAGTATACCAGCGTTGGCTTATCCCGACTCATCGCTGCCAAATCAACGCTTTGCCCTTGATAGTCGGTTAGTTGCAATTGCGGATTGGCTGGCATGACCGGTTGGCGCCACCAGTTAATCGCCATATAAATGATCGTAAATGCCAAACCATATATAAGCAAATTTTTAGCAACAGACAATAGCTTTTGCTTGGGCGTTTTTTTTGGCGTCTCAGGGGTTTTTGTAATATTGAGATTAGAATCAGTGGTCATAATGGCTGCTTTTTTGCGCTTAAATGTTAATAGATAAAAATAAACGGCTGAATGGTCAGCCGTCTTATTATAATTTTTAGATTGTTATGTTTAATGCTTGTCTTTTAATATAAGCGCTTAAGGTTTTTTCGCGCGGTCTTGCAATGGGTCACCGATAAGCACGCTACCTGAGTTTTCACGGCGCTCAGCATCTGATAATTTACTCGCTGGCACTTTGGCTTTTCTTTTCCACTTTAAGCTAAACAAATCATCACGGCGGTCAAGTAAATTATGTACCGAGCCTTCATTACGAACGTGAATAAGCTTGTCTAAGTTCACGTCAGAGAAAAATACCATCTCAGTATTGGCCGTTGTTTCTGCCATAATCGCATCATGCGGGAACGCAAAATCCGAAGGTGAGAAAATAGACGACTGCGCATATTGAATGTCCAAGCTTTCAACCTGCGGCAAGTTACCGACCGAACCGCAAATCATCACATAACATTCGTTTTCGATCGCCCGTGCTTGGGCACAGTGGCGTACGCGCAGGTAGCCGTTTTGGGTATCTGTCCAAAATGGGACGAACAAAATATCCATGTCATCAAGCGCCATCAAACGCGCAAGCTCTGGGAACTCAATATCATAGCAAACCAAGATACCGATACGACCAGCATCAGTGTCAAATACTTTGACCTCATCGCCCCCTTCAATCACCCACGCGCTACGCTCATGCGGGGTAATGTGGATTTTACGCTGCTCTTCGACCGTACCGTCACGGCGGCACAAATAACTGACGTTATATAAAGTATCATCGTCGTCCAAAAACGGCATGGAACCGGTGATGACATTGACGTTATAACTGACTGCCAAATGCGAAATCTCGTTTTTAAACCATTCGGTATAACCGGCCAAAAAGCGAATCGCGACGTTTTGATCAGTCGATTCACACAGTCCCATCAATGGCGCGTTAAAGAATTCTGGCAAACAAGCAAAGTCAGAGTTGTAGTCGGCCATGATATCGACGAAAAACTCAACTTGTTGCAACAGCTCTTCAGGTGACTCAACTTCACGCATTTGCCACTGAATACCGCCGATACGCACCTCAGATTTACGGGTATTCGGCTTATAATCTTGCGGCTCATAATAGATATTTGCCCATTCAAGCAACGTCGCAAAGCCTTTTGACTGCGCATCATCTGGCAAATACGCGGTCAAAATACGTTTAACAATAAAGCCATTGGATAACTGAAACGACAGTGCTGGGTCATGAATCTCACGCGCTTCTACAGCCTCAATATACTCGCCCGGGGTCAAATCCTGATGATTATGATAATTGGGAATACGACCACCGGCTAAAATAGCGCGGAAGTTTAACTGACGGCACAGCTCTTTACGCGCATCATAGAGCCTACGACCTAAGCGGTAACCACGATATTCAGGGTCGATTAATGCATCTAGCCCATAAATCGCGTCGCCTTCAGGGTTGTCTCTGATGATTTCTTTATGACCGATTAAGTCATCATAAGTATGCGGGTTAGAGAACTTGTTGTAATCGACGCGCATAGAGAGCACGATGCCAATCAGCTCATCGTGGTCAAATAGCGCAATCTGCCCTTCGGGAAAGGCATCAATCAAAGCATGAATGGTGTTTTTTGACCATGCTCCGCCCAAGTTGACATAAACGCGATCCATCAAGGCTTTAAGCTGCGGGTAGTCTTTTTTCTTAATCTCAGCGATGGTTAGGTGAAAGTCATCTAATTTTTCAATTTTGCTCATAATGTTCCTGTCTGTCGTCTCTGTAAATCGGTCTTAATAAATCGATATTAATATTTTTTTGCTAAAAATCTTGCTAAAAAGGGCAGCTATAAATAAGGTTTTTATAAAAAACTGGCTATTAAAAATCGTAAGAAAAGCACGTAAAAGGTGTTTTCGCATAGATGCAATTGCTAAAAGTAAACGCCAGCGCCCAGATTTTTCTACGACTTTTTAGACCATAATGTCGAGAAAAGCATATCAATAGGCTTATTTAAACGTTACAATCATTTATCTTTGCATTTACAATGAGTTATACGCAAAAGTTATAAATTCTGCCTTTGTCATTATTTGTTTTAATGAGGCGATTTAGCAAGTTTGCAAGGGTGCATTTTACCACTGTGTTTTGTCTTTATTTTAAATACTCTCTGCGGGTAACTTAATTTTTAGCCCATTTAGAGGACTATCGATTGAATTGAGGACATGCCCTAGCCCTTTATGGCGCAAATGACGCTTATTATCACGTTTCTCTTTGCGCTGGTTATGATAGCAACTCCCATAAACAATCACAGACAAGCGGCGTAATTATTTGCTAGGTTTTTGTTGCCCGATTTTATTACTAGGTCTTATTACCATATTTTATTGCTCAGTTTTCGTGAGGCACCATCTTTACTATCCGTAATATTTTTATTTTTTTACACGTCATTTTAGATGGCGTATTTTTTCGGTTGCCTTCAATGGTGACCTTTTAGGATTTTTATTATGCCCCTAACTCATGCTAATGCCTTTAGCAAATTAGATGAAATAGCAGATACTGCATTGATACAGTTGGTGTATGTCAGTAGCTTGACGCTTGCTTCACGGTTAAATGCAGCAATATTTGATGAGGTAGAAGCTCATGCGCGTGATTATAACGAGCAGCACGGTATCACAGGTACGTTATGTTATGGCAATGGGCATTTTTTGCAATGTATGGAGGGTGAAAAAGCCAAAGTGGCGGCGCTGACGCAGCGCATTTTTGCCGATAAGCGCCATAAAGACGTGCAAGTGCTCGTATTACAAGTGATTACACAGCGTGATTTTTCAGACTGGCGCATGCGTTTGCTGTTTTTGGAGCGTTGGCTTTGGTCACCTGCCACCAAAAAACAAGCAGCGCAATTGTCGCCGTATCTACCCTTTGCGCCGCACGGTTGGTCAGCTGAGCGTACCGAACAGTTTTTGCAAATTATCAAAACCTTTGACACTCCGCCTCATATTAAAGCAGCCGGCATTACCTATAACGCGCTTGGTAATATGGTGCGCCACATCGCCGCCCCGCATCAAGCTTTTTTAGTGGTGCAAGGGTTTTTAAGTGTACTGTTGGTCATCGGTTTGGCGCTGCTATATTTATAAGCTGGGCTATGGTGCTAAACAATAATATAAAAATGACGCTAAAATTTGATATTTAGCGTCACTTTTTATGTCATCAAACTTATTGCAATAATAATAAATTGAAGCAATTACATATCAAAAATCTTACCACGGTTCATAATATTATTGGGATCAAATACTTTTTTGACTTCGCGTAAATATTCAATCTCAGTCTCGCTACGGCTATAATTCAGATAGGGCTTTTTGGTCATACCAACGCCATGTTCTGCAGAAACTGAACCACCGTATTTTTGCACCGTTTCAAACACGTATTTATTGACGATTTGACATTCGCTAAAAAAGTCATCTTTACTCATGTTTTCAGGCTTTAAGATATTAAGATGCAAGTTACCATCACCGATATGACCGAACCAACAGACCTCAAAGTCAGGGTAGTTGCTACTGACGATATGATCAATCTCGGCGATAAATTCAGGTACATAGCTGATAAGTACCGAGACATCATTCTTATAAGGCGTGAATACTGAGATGGTTTCAGAGATATATTCGCGCAGCTTCCACAGCTCTTCTGCTTGCGCCAGACTCTGACTCATCACCCCATCGACGACCCAACCTTGTTCCATGCACTCCTCGAATATTGCCATGGCTTTGTCCATGATAGGCTCATACGGCGCTTCAAACTCTAGCAGGGTATAAAATTTGGTGCGCGATTCAAAAGGCTCTTGTACTTGACCATGCGCCATAAGCTTATCAATGGCGACATCGTCAAAGAACTCAAACGCCGTCAAATCAATTTTCGCTTGAAAAGCCGATAGCACATTCATCACATCAGTAAAGCTGTCCATGCCTAAGACCATGACGTTTAAGTCTTGGGGCTGACGCTCAAGCTTGATTTGGGCATGAGTGACTAGACCAAGCGTACCTTCGCTACCGATAAATAATTGGCGTAAATCATAACCGGTGGCGTTTTTTACCATACCGCGATTAAGCTGCAAGATATCACCTTTTCCAGTGACGACAGTCAATCCCATAATCCATTGACGGGTCATGCCATAACGAATCACTTTAATACCGCCAGCATTGGTGCCGATATTACCGCCAATTTGACTGGAACCTGCTGAGGCAAAATCGACAGGGTAGTAAAGCTCTTTTGATTCGGCGAATTGTTGCAGCTGCTCAGTGACCACCCCCGCTTCAATCTCAACCATGCGGTCAGCAGGATAAAACTGTCCAATATGATTCATCTTATCCATACTGACGACAATCTCGCCATTGGCGGCGACGGCACCAGCTGACAAACCGGTACGACCGCCACTTGGGGTTAAGACCACATTGTGCTCATTGGCAAGGAGGACAATCGCTTGTACTTGCTCAGTAGTCTTCGGAAAGACGATAGCAGCAGCAGCAGGCGCAAAATGCTTGGTCCAGTCTTTGCCCCAATGCTCGAGGCTCTCGCTATCAGTTTTGATTTGGCTGGGGTCAAACTGATGGACATCGAGCAAGCTGCTTAAGATATTTTGGATAGCAGTGGTAGTGGTTTGAGAATCATTTTGAGTGGTAGTATTGCTTTGGCTAGCTAAAGAAGTCATGGTCAAATCTCGGTAGAAACGCAAGCGCTATGCATAAAAGGGATTATTATATCGCTAAATGGATATAACCCAGCGGTGCTAACTGTGTTTATATAAATAAGTAGGTTTAGATAAGTATAAGCGAGCGCGTAGCGCAATGATAGATAGAGATGCTGTCATACGCCCATCTGTCTCGCTTAAATCGTTAAAAAACAGTTTAATAAGGTTTGGTTATAAGTTTTATATACCATGATTCACTATAGCATAAAAAGTTTTCAGGCTTGATAAGCAATAATTCATCTAATCTGCTAACATCGCTGCCAAATTTTGTGTAAGATATCCAGACTGTTTTCGTTTCATCCATCAGACTTATCCCACTGATGATTTTTATAAGACAATTATAGGACAGTTCTCACATGGCGTTATCACTACAAAAAGACAAGATCCGGTTTTTATTGCTTGAAGGTCTACATGACAATGCGTTAAAAGTATTGGAAGGGGCTGGTTACCATAACATCGAGAATATCAGTCACGCCCTAGATCAAGATGAGCTGATCGAAAAGATTAAAGATGCTCACTTTATCGGTATTCGCTCGCGCACGCAGCTGACGCGTGAAGTGCTTGAGCACGCCCACAAGCTGATCGGTATTGGCTGTTTTTGTATCGGTACCAACCAAGTCGACTTGGACGCCGCTCGTGATTTGGGTATTCCTGTCTTTAACGCGCCATATTCGAACACCCGCTCGGTCGCTGAGCTGGTACTTGCCGAAGCCATCATGCTATATCGCGGTATCCCTGAAAAAAATGCCACCGTCCATCGCGGTGGTTGGGGCAAGTCTGCGACCAACTCGCATGAAGTGCGTGGCAAAACCATCGGTATCGTGGGTTACGGCTCTATCGGCTCGCAATTGTCGGTATTGGCGGAAAGCTTTGGTATGAAAGTCATCTATCACGATGTTGTGACCAAATTGCCACTGGGTAACGCTGTACAAGTTGGTAGCTTAGAAGAGCTATTATCAACCGCTGATATCGTCACTTTGCATGTACCTGATGTGCCAAGCACGCGCTACATGATGAAAGCTGAGCAGTTTGCGCATATGAAAGATGGTAGCTACTTTATCAACGCCGCTCGCGGCACCTGTGTTGAGATTGATGATTTGGCAGCAGCCCTTGAGTCAGGTAAAATCTTGGGCGCAGCGATTGACGTGTTCCCGAAAGAGCCAAAATCTGCTGATGAAGAGTTTGAATCACCACTACGTAAATTCGATAACGTTATCTTGACGCCGCATATCGGTGGTTCAACCCAAGAAGCGCAAGCAAATATCGGTCTTGAAGTTGCCGATAAGTTTGTTCGTTACTCTGACCAAGGTGATACCGCAACTGCGGTGAACTTCCCAGAGGTTTCTGTACCGTTTAAAGAAGGCACGCATCGTCTGCTGCATATCCACAAAAACGTCCCAGGCGTATTGTCACAGATCAACCGTCTGTTTGCTGAAGCGCATATCAATATTTTAGCGCAGAGCCTCATGACCGAAGGTGACGTTGGCTATCTGGTGATGGATGTGGATTATAACGATTCACGTGCTGCTCTAGATCAGCTAAAAGACGTCGAAGAAACCATTCGCGTACGTATCTTATTTTAATAGATTATTCATAACGCTTAAGACTGACGGTATAAAGATACGTTTAACGTCTTAAAGTAAGTTAAATGAAATAGCAGATGACCTTGGTGGTTGTCTGCTATTTTTTTATGTTGGGTATCGTTATAAGTAGTAGAGATTTGGTTTGCTTTGCTTGATTTTGCTGCGTTAGCGACCTTCAACCACGATAGTCCTACAAAAGTCCTAATGAGTGAGCAGGTTGAGGCTGGGTAATATTGAATGAGTACAACCATTGAACCATTTAAGACAAAACCATGCAAAATAAGACGACAACAATAAATTGTAAAACGACAACTTTATCACGGCTTAACCCATGACCACCACATTTTATACGATTGGACATTCCACCCGTAGTCTTGAAGAGCTGATTAAAATGCTTCAAGCAGCCGATATCGAACTGCTCATCGATGTGCGCAGCTTTCCGCGTTCTCGTACCAATCCTGTCTTTAATATCGATACTTTTCCAAAAGCACTCAGTCAAGTTGGCATCAGTTATCAGCACTGCGCCGACCTTGGCGGGCGACGTCCGAAGCAAAAGCAGGTCGATGAACACATTAATGATCTATGGCATGTGCAGGCTTTTCATAACTACGCGGATTATGCGTTAAGTGATACTTTTCAAGCCGCTCTCGATCAACTTATTCAACTCGGGAAAAAACAGCGCCTTACCCTTATGTGTTCTGAAGCAGTATGGTGGCGTTGCCATCGGCGTATCATTACCGACTATTTACTGCTGCGAGGCCATAGGGTAGAGCATATTATGGACGTTGGTCGCTTGGATGTTGCCAAGCCAACACCCGGGGCTGAGCTAAAGGGTCAAGGCCAAGTAATTTATCCAGCGGTATAATATAAATAAGAGCTATAAAAAAAAGAGACGCTGTTGGCCTCTTTTTTATAGCTCTTATTTAACAAGACTTATTTAATAAACCTTAATGCAGTTAAGCTTTGGTTGATTTAGCTTATTAAGCTTTGGCTTTATTGGCGGTTTCCGCTTGACGGCGAGCTTCAATCTTAGCTGCTTTGCGCTTTTCAATCACATCGATCACATCGCTACCAATATGCGCTTCACCACGTTTTTTTGCCAACTGCATTTGGTGCTCGCGCTCACGAAAACGCGCTTTTTGCTCTTCGGTTGCTTTATCGATACAGTGCGGGCACGATTCGCCTTTGATATAGGCAGCGCTTTGCATATCATCTTGAGTAATTGGCATGCGGCAAGCAAAACATTGCTCGTAGTTGCCTTTCTCTAAATTGTGATTGACCGAGACACGGTTGTCAAAGACGAAGCAATCGCCTTGCCACATGGACTCGCTGGCTGGAATTTCTTCTAAATATTTTAAAATCCCACCTTCTAAATGATACACCTCTTCAAAACCTTGCTCACGCATAAAGGCTGTCGATTTCTCACAGCGGATGCCGCCGGTACAGAACATGGCGACTTTTTTATGTTTCGCAGGATCGAGCTCTTTTGCCACATACTCTGGGAACTCGCGGAAGGTTTCGGTATTTGGATTAACCGCGTTTTGAAAAGTACCGATTTGAACTTCATAATCGTTACGTGTATCAATCAAAATAACCTCAGGGTCTGAGATAAGCGCATTCCATTCACTTGGCTTCACGTAGCGACCGACCGACTGTAATGGATCGATATTCTCCACGCCCATGGTGACGATTTCTTTTTTGAGCTTCACCTTGGTGCGATAAAAAGGCTGGGCATCGGTATACGACTCTTTAAAAGTAAAGCTGCCGATGGCTTCGATACTGCGCAGATATTCTAAGACATTATCAATTCCTTGGCGGCTACCAGAAATCGTGCCGTTAATACCTTCGCTCGCGATTAATAACGTGCCTTTGACGTCATTCTCTAACATGGTATTTAAAATGGGCTCACGATATTGCTCAAAATCGGTAAAGCGGGTGAACTTATAGAGGGCGGCAACGACAATATTATTGGTGACGCTATCGTATTCGTTGGCGTGAGTTGACGCTTGTACGTCAGTCGTTTGTGAGGTACTCATGTGTTTCTCCTGCTGGCTAGGTCGCAAACCTAGTGCATTGGGCTTAAGGTGCTTTTTAAAATTCACTGTTAAAATGAATTGGTAAGATTCATAACACTAGCGTGGTTGTGGAATTGGCTAATGCGGGCGTAGTTTAACAAATTTTAAAAAGGTTTTGGAGGTTTTATCCTCCTATAATTTCATCGAAATATGACAGATCATAAAAATGGCAAATAAAAAGCCCAGTATGATACTGAGCTTTTTTATATTTACTGTGTAAAGTCTAAATTACAACTTACTTACTTTGGAACCAAGTATCGGCTTTGCTACGCGCGCTAGCGATATCAGCACTTGATAAGTTTAATGCCAATTGACCGATTTTACCGCGTGCTTTATTGCGGACTTTTTCATCCAGCATGCCATCACGGGCAGCCAAGTCGTACCATTTATAAGCATCGACCAGATTTTTTTGCTTTTCATCGAGCAGGGCAAGCGTATAGCTGGCACGGTTATCACCGCGCATCGCGGCTTTTTCTAACCATAGACGCGCTTGTTGCAAGTTAGGTTGAACGCCTTCACCGCGCAAGTACATGATAGCAAGATTCAACTGAGCAGGGGCGACGCCTTGCTGAGCGGCCTTGGTATACCACTGGATAGCTTGCTGGGTGTTTTGGGCGACGCCTTCACCTTTTTGCAAACGCTTGGCTAAGTAAAACTGGGCGTGGTTATTACCTTGGGCAGCGCTGGCAGACAGCTCACTGATAGGCATTAGCTCGAAACGTGAGGTATCAAGTGGCACGTTTGATATTAACTCAGCGTTGGCAAGGCCCGCACAAGAAAACAAGGCAGTAAACAACGCAGCTTTTAATAATTTCATAGCAGCTCCAAAATTAGGCAGTTAATAAGCAAAAGAAAAAGTTGCACCGCTAAAATGGTCTCGCTTGAGACAGTTAGGCGGCGATAACAATTAGGTGAAATTTTGCGCTACCTTCTTACCTAATCATTAGCAATAACATTTATATATTTAGTGGTCGTTACCTCAAATAGAGCCGATAAACGGTTAAAAAATCCGATAAACGGTCGTATATGGGGTATGACTGACACTATTTCGCTAGCTTAACACCCAAACTTACGAAACTCAAATACTAATTACACGATTTAAAGCCTACTTATACCTCGCGGTCCTCAATAAAATCATAGAGTTACTTAAGCGTAAGAATAAATTAACATTCTATTAAGGTTAACATTATTACTTTTTTATTTAAATTTTCGTTAATAACCCGTGCGTAAACCTCACTATTAAGCAGGTTTTTGTTTGGTGACCCGATAAATAGCGACGTCTGCGAGCAGATTGGGTGCTTGTCTGATTAATGCGGTCATCAGCGGCTTATGGCCTTTTTCAGAGTCACTGACCGCAAAGCGATTAATGATATGAATATCATGCTGCGCGCACAGCTGCTCAAAGTCTTTAAAGGTACACAAGTGAATGTTTGGAGTGTTATACCACTCATAAGGGAGCGCTTCTGAAACCGGCATCAGCCCCTTTAAGCCTAAATGCAGGCGGTTTTGCCAATGGGCAAAGTTAGGAAAGGTAATCACGGCTTCACGGGCAACGCGTAGCATATCGAGCAGCAATATATCGGGCGCTTTTACCGCTTGCAGGGCGCGCGCCATAACCACGGTATCAAAGCTATTATCGGCAAAACGACTCAAGCCATCATTGAGGTCTTGCTCGACGATGGATAAGCCTTTAGTGATGGCTTCATTGATTTTATCTTCATCAATCTCAAGTCCATAACCGGTGACGCCTAGATTTTGCTGTAAATGCGCGAGCAGCTCGCCGTTACCGCAGCCTAAATCCAGCACATGCGAGTGCGGCGCTATCCAACGCTCAGCCAATTGATGATCCATTCTCATGAGCGTGCTCCTTTGGCTTTCAAACGATTGGCAATAAATGGCGCGGTCAAAAAGCCTTTAACCGCACCCATATAACGTGGAATATCGAATAAAAACGAATCATGACCGTGCGGGGCGTCGACATTGATATAGCTGACTGGTTTGCCAGTTGCCATCAGTGCGTCGACAATCTCTTGTGAGCGCTCGGGCGCAAAACGCCAGTCGGTGGTAAATGACACCACCAAATATTGGCACTTTGTATGAGCAAAGGCAGCTTTTAGCGCGTTCAGCTCTTTTGCATTGGCTACATTAACGTTATCAGCATTGTCAGCAGTAGCAATATCCGCGCTACTGTTTACCGTTTTCTCAAGCTCTTTCTCAGTAGAATCGGCTTTTACTGCTGCGGCGAGGGAGGTTTCTAGCTCTGCCGATGATTGTATTGATGAGTCTACCGCTGACGGATAATCACGCGTCGGGTCAAAATAATCTAATGCTTTGGTCATCAGCAAATAAGTATTGGCATCGAAGTTTTCGCTAAAGCGTTCGCCTTGATAGCGCAAATAGCTCTCGACCTGAAATTCGACATCATAGCCATACATAAATTTGCCAGACTTTAAATCACGACCAAACTTTGCCTTCATCGCATCATCGGTCAAGTAGGTGATATGACCGACCATGCGAGCAAGAATAAGCCCGCGCCGAGGATAAGTACCCGCCTGTAAGTAACGCCCGTCTTTAAAATCAGGGTCAGAGAGAATGGATTGCCGCGCGACTTCGTTAAAGGCGATGTTTTGCGCAGAAAGCTTTGGCGTACTGGCTATGACCACGCAGCGTTTTAAGCGTTCTGGATAATCGACCGACCATTGCATAGCCTGCATGCCGCCCATCGAGCCACCGACAATGGCATGCCAAACCTCAATACCCAAGCGGTCTGAGAGCATGGCTTGGGTTTTTACCCAGTCTTTGATAGTGACAAGGGGGAAGTCGGGGCCATAAACCTGCGCTTTACCCTCATCGCTTACACTGTCTGGATTGATGGTGGTCGGACCAGTAGAGCCAAAGCAGCTGCCGATATTATTGACGCAAACCACAAAAAACTGATTGGTATCGATGGCTTTATTAGGGCCTATCATATTGTCCCACCAGCCCGCTTTTTTATCGTCGTCACTATGGAAGCCTGCCGCATGATGGCTACCTGATAGGGCGTGGCATATAAGGATAGCGTTTGATTTGTCGCTATTGAGCGTGCCATAAGTTTCAAATATTAAATCGAATGAAGGTAGGGTGCGATTGCACTCCAAGGTCAATGGCTCAGCGAAATGAAAAGTCTGCGGCGTGACGAGGCCAACTGAGCCTACCGAATCGATAGAATCGGTCGCATTAGCAGAATGGTTGGTGGAATGTTCACTGGTACTATCAGAACGTGCGCTCAAAGCTACCTCACAAAACAACAGTTACAGTTATGGATAAAACAATGGTTATGGATAAAAAACGGTTATAAATAAAACAAACCTAGAATCGCGACAATAAGGGGTCCAACTACTTTCTTATTATAAGCTTGTCTATTGTATGGCGATGCGCCTAGGAGTACAACCTTGATAGGCAGTCTTTCAGGCAAAGTATCAGTAGCTGAGGTATTAACGGTGTCGCAATCCTAAACCGCATGTGTTTTGCCCTGCGTTTTTGGTGGATAAAATGCTACACTGATGATAAGTATCAGCCTTTTTATTTAACCATAATTTGGTATGTGATTGACTATCGTCTGCTTAGTATATTTTGATAATTGCCAAGGGTGATTAATTAAGGCTTAATAGTCCTATTGCTAAATAAATGGCTAAAATATATGAGTTTTGAAATTCCTTTTAGCTGATCAAAGCTTATAACTTCACAATAACATAATCCAAGAATAGATAATGCCCTTATGAAACCTCAATTGCCGCCCCGTATTGCCGTTTTACTAGTCAACCTAGGTACGCCAGATGAGCCGACCGCGCCCGCCGTCCGTCGTTATCTAAAACAGTTTTTGTCCGACCCGCGCGTGATTGAAATCCCTCAATTCTTGTGGGCGATTATTTTAAATCTGTTTGTCCTACCAAGTCGCCCAAAACGTGTAGCAAAGGCTTATGCCAGTATTTGGGAAGGCGATTCGCCCATTCGCAAAATATTAAACAGCCAAGTTGAGCTGCTCGAGCCGCGCTTAGCAAATAGCGTGGCGCCATTTCGTGTTTCTGTACATGCAGCGATGAGCTATGGCAATCCGGGTTTGCCTGACGTGATGGATACACTAAAAAGCGAGGGGGTTGACCATTTTGTTATCTTGCCGTTATTTCCGCAGTATTCTGCCTCGTCTGGCGGTGCAGTCTATGATGCCTTGACCAAATGGACGCTAAAGCAGCGCAACTTGCCAAACTATAGCATTGTCAAAGATTACTTTGCGCATCCGCTGTATATTCAAGCATTGGCCAACTCGATTCGCCGCTTTCAAGCCGAGCATGGCAAGCCTGAAAAGCTGATGTTTAGCTTTCACGGGATTCCGCAGCCTTATGCTGATAAAGGCGATCCGTACCCAAAACGCTGTAAATGTACCGCTGCGCAAGTGGCGCACGAACTTGGTCTGCAAGATGACGAGTGGATTATCAGCTTTCAGTCACGCTTTGGTAAGCAAGAATGGGTCAAGCCGTATACCGATGTGGTATTAGAAGATTGGGGCAAATCTGGGGTGCGTTCGGTACAAGTGATTAGTCCGGCATTCTCTGCTGATTGCTTAGAAACACTGGAAGAATTGGCAATCGAAAACCGTGATAATTTCTTAAATGCAGGCGGGCAAGAGTATCATTATATTCCAGCATTAAACCTAGATGAGGCGCATATTGATTTGCTTGAAGCACTCAGTTTGCCGTTGGTTAAAGGCTGGGCTGGTACACTCGATGGCTGGGTTTAATGGTTTTCTTAAGTCAAAAAAATACCGGACATAATGTTCGGTATTTTTTTCTAAATGAATTTCCATTTTATCAGTACATAATGTCTAAAAATTATCATCATTAGAAACTTTAGCCGCATCTCTGTCAGCAATATCGACGATGTCAGGATAATCTTTATCGTCTAAATTGTCTTCAACCAACACCTCATCAATCCGAGCTTCATCGATATTTTGGCGATGTATCGGGGTCAGTCCTTGGGTGGCATCCGTGCCGACTTCAGAATTATTAAATCCTGCGCTATTATCGATGACATCGTCGTCGTCAAACGTATGTAGCATAGGATTGTTTAAATCAATCTCTTGGCTACCGTCTTCATTATCATCAATGCTGCTATCGCCTTCATTATCATCAATGCTGCTATCGCCTTCATTATCATCAATGCTGCTATCGCCTTCGATATGATCCATCTCTTCTGGTAATGGGGTTTTTGAATTGTCCATGGTTATGTCCTCATTATAGTTATAATTACGATTAAACGGGTTGTTTATAATTATCAAAATTATGCTTATCAGTGTGCCGCGTTATAATTGCAACTAATAGTAGTGAGGTGTCACAGGATGTGCAAAAAATGTAAGGATAGATAAAGAATGGCTGCCAGTACGAGTTAAGTAGGCAGCCATAAAAAGGTTTTAGCGTTCATTATTTCTCTAAAAACTATTTTAGACAGTTAACTTAGAATAATTAACCTAGTAATTGGCATTGCACGGTTCGTGTTGATTTGGCTGATGTAAAATATAATTTTCAAAATCGCCAAGTTTAAACCGCCACAAGTAAATCAAGGCAATCGTATAAATGATCGTCTCGGAAACCTCTTCGACCATTTCTCCGATACTTTCGGGGATAACAATGGCATTTTCGCCCATATATTGTAAGACCGCCAATACAGCGACTGCAATATACAGGCTGATATTAATATCTTTTAATACCGCCCAAAGGTAACGCCATGAATAGGCGAGCAAGCCAATGATGACAAGTAAAATAATGGCAAGTACGTTATCTTCCCACCAATCATAAGAATGGGTGAGGAGTGAGAAATCACTAGGAATAAAGAGCTCTGGTAAGTAGTTTAATTCACGACGAATCACTTCAAAGAACACCAACACAGAGGCTAGCCAAAAGTAGCTGCTTGGTTTGCTGCGGCTTTGTATCACATACTGCGTGCAACGTAGCATACAGACTAACAGGATAATATTACCAGGGATTTCGATGATGCTATCTGAATGTAAAATGGAACGCTCCTAGCTTTAAAAACAAAAAAGCGAGCGCGAAGGCTCACTTTATATCGTAAATTACCGCGTAAAAACCAATATTTAAAGCATTAACAGGTAAAAAACCGTCTAACGTAGACTTATTATACTGCTAAGAAAAGCTTACGGCTATGAGTAATGATAAACGATATCGTTTAAGCTTTTATTTTATTTAAGTCATTAATGCGCTTCGTCCCAATTACTACCAATATCGGTTTCAACCAATAACGGTACGGCAAAGTTCACATGCCAGCCTTTTGCAACAGCCGTTGTGGTCAACACATCCTGCATAGCGTCGGTAATCAGCTGACGAATGCTATCGACCTTATCGCTATCGACTTCAAACACCAGCTCATCATGGACTTGCAGCAGCATTTTTGCGTGCTCTTTTGGCAATACTTTATCGACCGCTATCATTGCAAGCTTGATTAAATCCGCCGCTGAGCCTTGCAGTGGGGCGTTAATCGCCGCCCGTTCAGCGCCTTGCTTGACCATACGATTGCTATGATTGATATCAGGCGTATAAAGCTTACGGCCTAATATTGTCTCAACATAACCTTTTTCATAAGCGCTGGCACGGGTATTAATCATATAGTCTTTGACGCTTGGATAACGCTCAAAATACATATCGATATAATCTTGCGCCTCGCCGCGGCTCATCTGTAGCTGCTTGGCCAGACCAAAAGCGCTCATACCATAGAGCAGACCAAAGTTAATGGCTTTAGCATTGCGGCGCTCAGTGGCGCTGACCTCTTCAACGGCTTTGCCTAAGACTTCAGCAGCGGTTGCCGTGTGAATATCTAAGCCTTCGTTGAAGGCGCGCGTTAAATTGACATCGCCTGAGAAATGCGCCATCAGACGTAGCTCGATTTGTGAATAATCCGCAGCTAAAATCACGCGACCTTCTGGGGCAATAAACGCTTGGCGAATCAGGCGACCGGTCGCGGTACGAATAGGAATGTTTTGTAAGTTAGGATCGGTTGAAGATAAACGCCCAGTACTGGTCAGTGCTTGATGGTAGCTAGTATGCACGCGGTCAGTCTTGGCATCTGCGACATTATCAAGGGCATCGGTATAAGTGCTTTTAAGCTTCGATAAACCGCGATATTCAAGGACGATTTCAACCAACGGGTGGTCAATCTTTGACAATACCGCTTCGCCAGTCGAGTATTGACCTGACTTGGTTTTTTTACCGCCCGCAACGCCTAGCTTTTCAAACAGCATCTCACCGAGCTGTTTTGGTGAGCCAAGATTAAATGCTTCACCAGCGACTTCATAAGCGCGTTTTTCAAGTGCAATGATTTCTTCGTCGAAACGTTGCGATAGCTCGTTTAAGAATGGGCGCTTGATTAAAATGCCATTTGCTTCCATTTGGCAGAGTATTTCCGCAGTTGGAATCTCTAACTCGTGTAGCAGCTTGGCATTGTTTTTATCTGCCGCCAGTTTTTCGCTAAATAAATCAAACAGCTGATAGGTAATGTCGGCATCTTCACAGGCATAATCGCTGGCCAAATCAATGGTAACTTGGTCAAAACACACTTGCTTAGCGCCTTTACCAGCAACGTCTTCAAAGCTGATAGTTTGCGTATGCAAATAATGGCGTGCCAAATCATCCATACCGTGGCGAGTAGCGGCCGCGTTAATTACATAACTGGCAAGCATGGTATCCATCGCCCAATTATTAGGTTTGTCATGAATACTGCCTAATAAGTCGATATCATAAAAGCTAAGAATATGGGCATCATATTTTAAATGTTGACCGATTTTACCAATGTTTGGATTTTCTAAGATGGGTTTTAAGCGCGTCAACACCATATCGCGGTCAAGCTGTTTGGTAATCAGCTCATCGCCTTCTAGATGAGCTAGCGGCACGTAATAAGCTTCGTGAGCTTTTACCGCAAAAGACAAGCCAACCAATTCAGCCTGACGCCAATAAACGCTGGTGGTTTCGGTATCAATGACAAAATGCGGTGCAGATTCTAATAATGTAACCAAGCTATCAAAAGCAGGCGCATCTAAAACCGTGTGCCACGCTTTATCATGACTTTTACTATCTTTGATATTATCGATAACACTTGATTGTAGAGATTTGGCGATTTGCGCTTGCGATTCGGCATCCGCTTGACTGTCGGCAACGCTTTGTGCGCCATTCCCATTAGCATTGGCGGGATGATTGGGATGGTCGAGTGATGCCAACTCATTTCTAAATTCAAGCTCGCTATAGAGTGCGCGTAGCTCATCGATATGGGCGCACGGGTCGGTATTGATTTTTAAATCTCGCCAATCTTGACCAATTTCTAAATCAGTGACGATGGTTGCTAATTGCGCATTAAAGGGAATGTCGTCGGCATATTCGACCAGATTTTTGCCAGCGCGTCCTTTGATATTGGCGACGTTTTTGAGCATGTTATCAATGTTGCCGTATTCGTTAAGCAGGTCTTTGGCGGTTTTTTTACCGATACCGGGTACGCCTTTAATGCCATCAGAGGAGTCGCCCATCAGCGTTAAAAAGTCAATCATTTGCTCAGGATTAATGCCAAATTTTTCCACTACGCCTGCGCTATCAGTGACTTTACCGGTAAAGCTGTCTTCTAATATCACGCAGTCATTAATCAGCTGCATCATATCTTTATCACCGGTCGAGATAACGACGTGATGACCTTCGGCAACGGCGCGATGGGCTAGAGTGCCAATAATATCGTCGGCTTCCGCGCCTTCGATACGTAATAATGGAATCCCTAGCGCCACCACCAAACTATGAATATAAGGAATCTGCTCGGCAAGCTCGACATCCATTTTTGGTCGATTGGCTTTATATTCTTCTGACATGGCATGACGAAAAGTCGGTGATTTGGTGTCAAAGCAGACTGCCATATGGGTTGGATGATAACGACGCATGAGCTTTAATAACGCATTTAACGTCCCACGTATGGCGTTAGTGACCAGCCCTTGAGAGTTTTGCATAGTCTTTGGCAAGGCATGATAGGTGCGAAATAAATAATAAGAGCCGTCGACCAAGATAAAGGGCGGCTGCTCTTTGTTCACATGGCTGGTATCCATCGTTGCCACATTGGGCATGGTGGCAAAGTTTGGTAGCGTATTGGGATTAATGGGCGAGTGCGAGTTGTGATCGTTGTCGGTCATAGAAAGTCACTTATTATTTATTAGGTATAATCAAAAATGAGAAAAAAGATAACCCATTATAACGATAAAAGCGTCGCGTGCCGAATGGCTTAAGAGTTAAGATGTGTACGACTCAAAACGATAGCCAATAAAAAAAGAACCCAGACCAGCTGAGTTCTTTTATCAGTTTTCTTCTGACTAATTAATATTCTTTCTAAGAGTTATTTTACTTCTGACGTCACTTCACTATCGATATTGCCATGGGTGGCTTTCGAATATGGGCAGACTTTATTGGCTTTTTCGACCAGTTTTTGAAATTCATCGGCCGATAGTTCTGTATTTTCACCGGTTACGTGAATCTTTACGGCTAATTTAAAGTCCAAACCTTCGCCTTTCATTAAATCTACTGATACTTCGGTAGTCGAGTCAAATTTTGCTTTTTCTTCACCTTTGACCGCTGCCAGTGCGCCATCAAAACAAGCAGCATAACCCATAGCAAATAACTGCTCTGGATTGTTACCGTCTTTACCAGAACCCGGTGCGACCATGTTAATGGTCAAATCACTATCTTTTAGGCTCGCATTACCCGTACGGCCGCCAGTAACGGTAGCTTGTGTAGAATACAATGTTTTCATAACATATCCTTTGTTGTTGGTTTTTATAATTAAATGATTTATCTACTATGTGACCTTCCTTACATGTGATCTTACTTAAAAAGCGATTTTACATAGTAACTCCTTAGATTAGCACAGTGAGCAACGTTGAACGTATCGCGCAAGTTTAGAAATGGTAACTTGCTAAAATGTCTAATCGGAGTTTTCTAAAACCATAATAGTAGGATTTTGATATATAAATAACGATACTATTAATGTAAACTAATCACAAAAAGTATTTTACTAACATATTACAGTAACCAAAGTAGCTAAAAAGCGTTTAATCATAAGGACATTGTTTAATGAATGCCTCGCTAAATAAATGGATTTTATTACCAAGTATCGTCTCTCTAATGGCACTTGCGCTCAGCGGCTGCGAAGAAGAGGACGTGTTTTTTGGCGTAGGCAGTAGCAATAATATAACGCTGAGCAGATTTGCCGATAGCTATGACAGTAAAGCCAATGCGACTGCGATTGCGCGCATCGATGAAACCTACCGTACCGGTAATTATGAGATTAAAACCAGAAATCTTGTCAATAACTACAGCAATCAAAGTTTAAATACTTTAGACAAAACGGTACTAGCCGATAAGTTCGAAGGACGATTGGAACACAAAAATATTGAAGTCAGTGGCCGCACGGTCAAACGGCCTATTTATGAAAAAAACAGCAATAACAAGTTCAATTATCAAACCACTTATAAAACCTTGGACTTGTCAGGTGTGAAAGCCGATGATTACCGTGCAGGCGTTCCGCTAAGCAATAGTCGCGGCATTAAGACGGGCTTAAGTCACTATTCTAAACTGCCAACCAATTTAGCCTTTCCAGCAGGCTCGGTTTGCTATATTCCCGTCGTCAGCAGCGAGCGTAAATTTTTAGCTTTTAACGAAAAAGACAAAACAGGATACTCGTCGCTTGATAAATGGATTGAAGCAGCCGAGGCGCGTTTTAGTGATGATAGAAAGCCTAGAACTACTAAGGTTGGTTATGGCGTAGATAACAAGCAACAAGCGGCGCAAGTGATGTTTTTTGAGTATAAAGACCAACCGGCTTATCAGTACAACGGGGTTGAATATAGTAAAGATATTTATGAAGCCGATTATATCGCCGAAGGCAACAGCAATCCAAATACCAACAGCTTTCGCGGTGTGGTCGATTGCACGATTGTCAATGATGTCGCCGCTGACTTTTTAGAACGAGAAATCAAGCGTTATTATTAAAGCTAAGAGCGCCTAACGCTTAAAGATTTTTGAAATTTAAAAATATCCGCACTCTCTACTTAGTTAATAGAGAGTGTTTTTTTATGCGCTAATTCTGCAACCAAACGCTAAATCCGCTACAATACGCCCATTATTTATCCTATTTATTTAGCGTGATTTCTAAATCACACAACCGTTGAAGCCGAAATTATGAGCGTAGATCCAAAGAAACTAAGCAAAGAAGTCGCCAAACGCCGCACCTTTGCCATTATCTCGCATCCCGATGCGGGTAAGACCACCATGACCGAAAAGCTACTGCTATGGGGGCAGGCGATTCAGGTAGTTGGTGAGGTAAAAGGCCGCAAAACTGACCGTCATGCGACCTCTGACTGGATGAGTATGGAGCAGGAGCGCGGTATCTCGATTACCACCTCGGTCATGCAGTTCCCTTATAAAGACCATATGGTCAACCTGCTAGACACCCCAGGTCACGCCGACTTTAGTGAAGATACGTATCGTACTCTGACCGCGGTAGACAGTGCGCTAATGATGGTCGATGGCGCAAAAGGTGTCGAAGAGCGGACCATCAAGCTGATGGAGGTTTGCCGGATGCGTGATACGCCCATCATCTCATTCGTCAATAAACTTGATCGTCAGATTCGCGAGCCGCTTGAGCTACTCAGTGAAATTGAAGCAGTATTAAAGATTAAATGTATTCCGGTCACGTGGCCGATTGGTATGGGACAAGATTTCGTTGGGGTTTATCATTTAACCGAGAATAAAACTTACCTATATGAAAAAGGTCATGGCGGCGAGATGACCGTCTCTGAAACGCGCGAAGGTTATGATTATCCTGATATCCGTGAGCGTTTGGGCAAGCTGATGTATGATTCTTTTGAAGAGTCGCTTGAGCTGGTACAAATGGCGCTCGAAGACTTTGAGGTCGAGGCGTTTTTAAAAGGTGAGATGACGCCTGTATTGTTCGGGACGGCACTGGGTAACTTTGGTGTTAATATGGTACTTGATACTTTAATTAAATATGCACCGCCGCCAAAATCGCATCCGACCAATGAGCGCGAAGTCGCCGCAACCGAAACCGAATTTAGCGGTTTTGTGTTTAAGATTCAGGCTAATATGGATCCGCGTCACCGTGACCGTATTGCCTTCTTACGCGTGTGCTCTGGCAAGTACGAAAAAGGCATGAAAATGAAGCACGTGCGCTTGGGTAAAGATGTGCGTATTGCCGATGCTTTGACTTTCCTTGCAGGTGACCGCGAAGCGTTAGAAGAAGCCTATCCTGGTGATATCATTGGCTTGCACAATCACGGGACGATTTCGATTGGCGACAGCTTTACCGAAGGCGAAGAATTAAACTTTACCGGCATTCCGCACTTTGCTCCTGAATTGTTCCGCCGTGTGGTGCTAAAAGACCCGCTTAAATCAAAAGCGCTGCAAAAAGGTTTACAGCAGTTGAGCGAAGAGGGTGCAACGCAGGTCTTTATGCCGCAGATTAATAACGATTTAATCTTAGGTGCAGTCGGTGTGCTACAGTTTGAAGTGGTCGCCCACCGTCTAAAAGAAGAGTACAAAGTGCAATGTATCTTTGAGCCAGTATCTATCGCAACCGTACGCTGGATTCATTGTGATGATGAAGTGGCGCTGGCGAAATTTAAGAAAAAAGCCCACGACCAATTGTCAATAGATGGCGGCGGTTATTTAACTTATCTTGCGCCATCTCGGGTGAACTTGCAGCTGATGCAGGACCGCTATCCTGAGATTACTTTTAGCAATACGCGCGAGCATTAAAATCAAACTTTTAATCTTTATACTTACATTTTAAAAGACACGCTATCGTGTCTTTTTTATTAAAAAATTTTTGGTTGTAATCAAATATGAGTTTGTACAAGCGCATTAAGTACTCAAAAACACAAACAGTGCGCCTACAATAGGGCGCAATAGTTACGGTAGAATATCAATAAACCTTATTTGTATGTGAAAGAGTCTATATGAAATCTACAACTGACATTCATAACAATAACTCAAAATTTACTCAACCACTCCCATCTCAGCGCAGCGTGGGACGTCTGCTTACGTTGCTAAGTAGTGGCTTATTACTTGGGGCTTTAAGCCTATCAGCGCAGGCGGGTAGCTTGATTAGTCATAGCAAATATTTAGAATATGAATTGCCTAAAAAAATACAGGAAAAATGTACAGCGCGTGATAATTGCCCAGATATTGAGGTGAAATACCTTAAGACCAATCATGCTTGGATAAATAAGCTTGCCAATGGGCGTATTGATAATTTAGTGGTCAATAGTAAGCCAACGGAGTCCGCGCCTATCACCAAGCAAAGTAGCCCAGCCGAGGTCAAAGCTGCCATCGACGGTTTTGTTAGCGCGCAGTTTGCTGATTTACCCAAAGACAGTATTTTTGTTTATAGCTTAATGGTGACGCCTGAATACTTGGGTCATGTGAATGATTTTGAGCTGTTTGAAATAAACTCTTATGTCTTCACTGGTGGCGCTCATGGCATGCCATATAGCGAGTATCTGATATTTGACCAAAAAACTAAGAAACAAATCCAATTAACAGATATGCTGCAGCCTAACAAAAAATCAAAATTTAAAGCTTTAGCTTATGATGCTTATAAAGACTGGGTAAAAACGGTGGATGAAGATGCTGCAAGCTATGAAAAAAACTGGCCATTTACCTTAAGTGAGAACGTAACATTGACTGATAAAGGGATCGATATTCGTTATCAGCATTATGCTATCGGCCCCTACGCATACGGTATGCCCGTACTGAGTATTCCTTACAACAAGCTTGGCGGTATTATAAAACCTCGCTTTATACCTAAATAATGCTGACAATAATTTTAGCCAGTATGAAGATAATTGTATAAGAACAGCCATTTATAGAAAGTTATTAGATAAAAATAGCCATTGAATATTTTATAAAAATAAGGAGTGATAACATGACAAATCATACAGAAAATGCCCATACACCTGTGACGACAGAGGGTGCAACTTGGCAACTTAATGCCCTGACCGAAGCACTAGGCGATCTGACCTTGACCGTCAGTGATAGCCTGTCTGTTGGACGCGGTAGCGATAATGACGTGGTGCTCGGTAGCAAGCAAGTATCGCGCAATCACGCGGTCTTGAGCGTATTAAATGGTAAGCTATACGTTAAGGACTTAGAGTCATCGAATGGTACTTTTATCAATGAGCAACGGATTGAGGGCAATAAATCTCAGCGCCTTAATGCCAATGATACGCTAGGCTTTGCAAGTTTTAACTTTCAGGTAATTGCGCCTGTTGCTGCGACCTTGGATAATGAACAAGCTGTTCCAGTTGTGTCGGATGAGCCAGTATTAAGCACGAACGCTGATACGAGTGCGGAAACAATATCTACGGCTAGTGATAGTGAACCTGCCGTTGTAGCGCCAGTCGTTAGCGAAGCAGCAGATAAAAAGCCAACAATTGAAGAAACTAGTATTCAAGAACCCATCGTTAAAGAAACTGTTGCTGCAGAGCCTGTAATTAACGAGCCTATAATCAACGAGCCTATAATCAACGAACCTATTGCCAAAGAGCCAGTCATCAAAGAAACTGGAATCGATGAGGTATTGTCAGTAGCTGATAATAATGAACCATCAACTTCAACTAGCACACCAGTTGTCGATGAACCAGCACCGAGCGCGGTTCGTCAAGCTCAATATGACACCGATGCGGCAGCGCATGATAAGACCACGACGACCACCTTGCAAGAAGAAGCGGATCCTGATGTCCTACGCGCTAAGCAAGCCGCTACCGCCCAGTTTTCAGGCACGGCCAATTTGGGTCAGCCGCGCGACCTTGGTACAACAGGTAATAATGCCATGGATCAAGCGCTTAACAATCCTGCCAATGCGGGACAAGCTGAGAAAAAACCGAGTGGTGGCTGGTTTATCTGGGTATTTATTGCTATTTTAATCATTGGCCTCGCGCTATGGTTGTTTAATAAAGGCAGTATGTAAAAGACTTATCTTTATAAATTTAACAGTATTCTTAAAGAAATAAAGCAGCTGCCCGCTTATAAAGCAGCTGCCCGCTTATAAAGATGATGGATTTCATAAAAAACTATACAATTTTTATAAAACCATGCAATAAAGACGGGCAGTTTATGCTTTAAATGATGTCTCGTTAATTTAGCTTCGAAAAAAGCTGCAATTTCATAACAGGAAAAATAGCAATACAATCAAGTGTTTGATAGCTTTTATGAAAATAAAGCTAAAAAAAAATGAAAAAGGGCTTGCGTCTAGCAAAATATTTGATAGAATAGCCACCACTTTGAGAGAACAAGCCGACTTAGCTCAGTTGGTAGAGCAACTGACTTGTAATCAGTAGGTCGCCAGTTCGATCCCGGCAGTCGGCACCATCTCTTTCAAAGTCGCTTTTTATGAATTTGCTTTCAATTGAAGTGATTTATATCAAGCAATCTAGGTGGGATTGGGGAGCGGTCAAACCCAACAGACTGTAAATCTGTCGCGAAAGCTTCGAAGGTTCGAATCCTTCTCCCACCACCATATTTGTTCTAAGTTTGTCCTAGCGCCAAGCATACTCCTTATATTGAATGGCTTACTATTAGAGTTAAATAATATAAGAGTAAATGCGGGTGTGGTATAATGGTAACACCTTAGCCTTCCAAGCTAATGACGCGGGTTCGATTCCCGCCACCCGCTCCATATATGCACCATCGCAGCAACTATCAAACATCACGACAGTCAGTTATTAGCTGTATCGTGATATTTTTTTTAGTACCACCCATAGGTTGGCTACTATAGTTTTTAAAAGTACGCTCATATAGCTCAGCGGTAGAGCACTCCCTTGGTAAGGGAGAGGTCTTGAGTTCAATTCTCAATATGAGCTCCATTTATTGTTCAAGCCTTGTCTATATGCTTTACTATTTTGATAAAGTATCATCTTCAGACAAGACAATGTATTTTACAAAATATTGTAGCGATATCGAATTATAAAATATTGAAAATTATAAATAGAGTGTGGCAGTTAATCATTTAAAGGTGACACTAAGGTGTTGCCTTTTAGTGCTGTCGGTAGGTTTATAAATCTATTTGTTAGTCATATTTAGAAAAAAACTGTTTTGTTGAGATGTGCTAGCAGATGGCACAATATGCAAGCGATTGAAAAACAAGTATAATGCCCATATATAAACATGTGATTAAGCTAGTAAGCATTTTTAATACATTCATTTTAGTAGTTAAACCATAGCGTCAACGGTTTGATGGTTATTACGCATCATGAGCCGTCAAACAGCTATTTACCGATCTTTGATTGTTAAAGATTCATCAATAAAGAGGAAATACCCATGGCAAAGGCCAAGTTTGAACGCAGCAAGCCACACGTCAACGTCGGTACCATCGGACACGTTGACCACGGTAAAACAACCCTAACCGCCGCTATCGCAACCGTAGCTGCAATCACCTCTGGTGGCGAAGCCAAAGACTACGCCGCTATTGATAGCGCACCAGAAGAAAAAGCACGTGGCATCACCATCAACACCTCACACGTAGAATATGACACCCCAACCCGTCACTACGCCCACGTTGATTGCCCAGGTCACGCCGACTATGTTAAAAACATGATCACTGGTGCTGCCCAGATGGACGGCGCAATCCTAGTAGTATCAGCAACTGACGGCCCAATGCCACAAACCCGTGAGCACATCCTGCTATCACGTCAGGTTGGCGTACCGTACATCATCGTCTTCATGAACAAATGTGACCTTGTTGATGACGAAGAATTGCTTGAGCTAGTAGAAATGGAAGTTCGTGAACTTCTTAACGACTACGACTTCCCAGGTGACGACACCCCAATCGTCAAAGGTTCAGCTACCCAAGCCCTTAAAGGCGACGAAGGTCAATACGGCCAACCAGCCGTTGTAGAACTACTAGGCATCCTAGACACCTACATCCCAGAGCCAGAGCGTGACGTTGACAAAGCATTCCTAATGCCAATCGAAGACGTATTCTCAATCTCAGGCCGTGGTACCGTAGTAACCGGTCGTGTTGAATCAGGTATCGTCCGTGTTGGTGACGAAATCGAAATCGTCGGTATCCGTGACACCCAAAAAACCACCTGTACTGGTGTAGAGATGTTCCGTAAACTGCTAGACGAAGGTCGTGCAGGCGAAAACTGTGGCGTACTACTACGTGGTACCAAACGTGAAGACGTACAACGTGGCCAAGTACTAGCCAAGCCAGGTTCAATCACCCCTCACACCAAATTTGACGCCGAAGTATACGTTCTGTCAAAAGAAGAGGGTGGTCGTCACACACCATTCCTAAACGGCTATCGTCCACAGTTCTACTTCCGTACCACTGACGTAACTGGCGCAATCCAATTACAAGACGGTACCGAAATGGTTATGCCTGGTGACAACGTTGAGATGGGCGTAGAGCTTATCCATCCAATCGCTATGGACAAAGGTCTACGCTTCGCAATTCGTGAAGGCGGCCGTACCGTAGGTGCTGGTGTTGTTGCTAACGTCCTTAGCTAAGCATCAAAACCCTAACGCTATTAGAGAAATCTGATAACGTTATGTAGTAAGAAAAAAGCCATCCTTGATTAAGGGTGGCTTTTTTTGTGGGGTATGAATGAGGATAAGGGCATAAATACTAGGGTTTTTCTCTCATTTGAAAAAATAAATTCCAAAGCTATAAATTATAAGGACTGCTTTATATATAGTCGATTAAAG
>NZ_PJBX01000179.1:0-104883 GCF_002836335.1 Psychrobacter sp. Sarcosine-02u-2
ATATAAAAAGTATCTGAGATTAATAATAAAAAATGTATTTTAAAAATACTCATACCTAAAGTTGAAATCTAAAGTATAAGGATTATTATGAAAACCATTGCTTTCTTATTACATAATAACTTCGAACAAGCTGAATATGAAGAAGTTAACAACCAATTAAAAGATAAAGGTTATAAAACAGTCCTCATTACGACCAATAAAGACAAAGAAGTCCAAGGCATGCAGCAGGACGTCAATAAGGGTGATACCTTCACTGCAGATATATTTGCTAAAGACGCTAACGTTGCTGATTATGAGGCACTGGTTTTGCCAGGTGGCACGGTGAATGCCGATACCATACGCGGTAACGAAGAAGCGCACAGTATTATTAATGCTATTAACGATGCAGGTAAACCATTAGCGGTCATTTGCCACGCGCCTTGGGTATTAATCAATACAGGCATTGCTAAAGGTAAAACCTTAACAGCTTATCACTCGTTACAGACCGATTTAGAAAATGCGGGCGCAAATTTCGTCGATAAAAGCGTGCAAGTGGATGGTAATTTAATTACCTCACGTAATCCAGATGATATTAACGATTTTGTCGCTGCTATTGATAAAGCGCTATCTTAGATTAATAAGCCAATTAAATTTTATAGATTAACCTAAAAGAAGCAGCTACTATTTATTAACGCTTTATTTATATTGATTTTACGAAATTACCATAACTTTAAAATCATAACTACAGAATTCATAACTACAGAAAAGGAAATTATTATGTCAAATCCTAATCCGAACGATACCAAGCTTGAGCAACAACGTTCAGAATCAGCGACTGCTGCCCTAAAGGGTCAAACAGAAGATAATCATACGCAAGATACTGAAGCGGCTGCAGACCGTATTGCTGATAATTTAAAAAATGCTAAAGAAGAAAAATAGTTAACTCCGTAATTTATTGAATCTGCTGATTATTAATAAGATAGTTAGTAAAAATATACAAAAATAATGATAACTGGGAGTATTTATGACTGACTCAAAAGGCAACATGGACGCGCAAGAGAAAAAAATCAAACAACAAGCCGAAGATATCAATCCTAAAAAAGATAATATTCCAGATAGTTTAGCGGAAGCAACGACGGCTCCTCTTGAAGATAATGAGCTTGGCGGTAATGCTACGCAGGACGACGTTAAGAAGGATAAATAGTTGCTGAAACGTTAGTCTTATAAATTTAGACCTTAATCAATTTTTCTCTGCAAAAATTGTAAAACTACTATAAAAACTGCTGCTAGTTCAGCAGTTTTTTGTTATAATCGCTGTCACGTTTAATTTTCGCTTTATTCTTAACTAAACGTTCTAATTGATAAGTTTGTCGTACACTAGGTCAACTCTAGTAATGCAGGGTTGTCCTGAATGACGGTTAAACTTTTTATTTTTATTCTATTGTGCCTAGATGCTTTAAATTGAAAGTATCTTAGTACATTTAGCATTGCCGGAGAGATTTATGCTAACCAATTCTGATCGTGAACAAATCATTGCTCAATACCAACGTGGCGAAAACGACACTGGTTCTCCAGAAGTTCAAGTAGCACTATTGAGTGCTCGTATCAACGATTTACAGAACCATTTTAAAGAGCACAAAGCGGACCATCATAGCCGTCGTGGTCTTATCCGTATGGTTAACACGCGCCGTAAACTGCTTGACTACTTAAAAGGTAAAGACCTTGGTCGTTATACCACCCTTATTAGCCAATTAGGTCTACGTCGTTAATTTGGCGACAATAGTACGAGTGGTCGCTAATATAGAATATGCCAGAATGTGGCAAGATTTTAGATTTTTTGCTAAGCCACTTGGTATTTGCTTGCTAAGCTCGATAAAATAGATTTTCTCTAAAGACGGTGTGGAATAGTTTCACGCCGTTTTTTTATGCGTATTTATATGAGTTTGACTGTTAAAAAATTATGCCTTAGCGGCATACGTTTAATGTGACAAACTCCTATTTTAACCGACTTTTTTATACTGAAATGCTCATAACGGTAATGCGCAAACAGACAGTTTGGCATTTCATTGGTCAATGGCTATAAATCACTGTAAAATAATGCCTTATGAGTTTGAGAGTAGTATTCGCGCTCGATTAATTATTTATAAGGTTTATCGTGATGAGTATTATTTATCAAACAGTGGCTAGCAAAGCAGATTTTAGTCAGCAAATAACGTGAAATCGTTATTTAAATAAATGTATCAAATAAATAGGTAACAAAATTGCTCTAATCGACCCAGTTTCCAATTATGTTAACGTCAATTAGTAGCCAATCACGAGTAACCAGTTACCAAGAATTTTTAATGACAGATATCAGCTTTTTATGATGCTGATATCCCTTTCGTCAGTCAATATTAGGAAAATTATATGACAATGTTTAATACCATTAAGCGTGAATTCCAGTACGGCGACCAGCAGGTCGTTATTGAAACGGGTCGTATCGCGCGTCAAGCAAACTCTATTTTGGTTCACATGGGCGGCGTGACTGTCCTAGTAGCGGCAGTAGTAAAGTCGGATGCTAAAGAAGGGCAAAACTTCTTCCCATTGACCGTCAACTATCAAGAAAAAATGTATGCAGCCGGTAAAATCCCTGGTGCTTATGGTAAACGTGAAGGCCGCGCAAGCGAAAATGAAACCTTAACGTCGCGTTTGATTGACCGTCCTATTCGTCCGCTATTCCCTGAAGGCTACGTGAACGAAATTCAAATTACGGCGACGGTTGTCTCGTCTGATAAAACTCAGTCGGCAGATATCGCGGCACTCATCGGTGCTTCAGCAGCGCTGGCTATTTCTGATGCCCCATTCAATGGCCCGGTAGCAGCAGCGCGTGTTGGCTTTATCAATGGCGAATATGTTCTTAACCCAACGCTTGAGCAGCTCAAAGACAGCGACCTTGACTTGGTGGTTGCGGGTACCAAATCTGCAGTATTGATGGTTGAATCAGAAGCGAAAGAATTGTCTGAAGACCAAATGCTAGGTGCGGTTTTATACGGTCATCAGCAGCAGCAAATCGTCATTGATAATATCGCGTCATTGGCAGAAGAGGTTGGTACCGCTAAGCAGCAATATACCGCGCCTGTTCGCGATCAAGCGTTAGAAACCAGCATGAAAGAGCAGTTTGGTGAGCAAGTGGCTGATGCTTATACTATTACCAATAAGCAAGAGCGCTACAGCAAACTTGACGAAATCAAACAAGCGATCATCGAAGCATTGGCAGGTGACGCCGAAGCAGAAACGTATAACGATACGGTATCTGAATTAAAAGAGATTTATGAAGAGTTAAAATACCGCACCGTTCGTGACAATATCTTGTCAGGTAAGCCGCGTATCGATGGCCGTGATCTTGAAACCGTTCGTGCGCTAGATGTACAAGTAGGCGTATTGCCATATACCCATGGTTCAGCACTATTTACCCGCGGTGAAACACAAGCATTGGTAACCACCACGCTTGGTAACACCCGTGATGTAAACATGATTGATTCATTGGCTGGTACGATTCGTGACCATTTCATGTTGCATTACAACTTCCCACATTTCTCAGTTGGTGAAACCGGCCGTGAAGGTGTGCCAAAACGTCGTGAAATCGGTCATGGTCGCCTAGCGCGCCGCGGCGTTGAAGCGATGTTGCCAGATAGCGAACGCTTCCCATATGTGATTCGTGTGGTATCTGAAATCACCGAATCAAATGGTTCATCTTCAATGGCTTCGGTTTGCGGCGCAAGCTTGGCATTGATGGACGCAGGCGTACCGCTAAAAGCACCAGTTGCGGGTATCGCGATGGGTCTGGTTAAAGAAGGCGAGCGCTTTGCGGTATTGTCTGACATCCTAGGTGATGAAGATCATCTTGGTGATATGGACTTTAAAGTAGCAGGCTCGAAAGACGGTATTACCGCGCTACAGATGGATATTAAAATCGAAGGCATTACCCCAGACATTATGGAGCAAGCCCTTAAGCAAGCCCACGCTGGTCGTATTCATATCCTAGAAGCGATGAATAAAGTACTGCCTGCAAGCCGTACGGAAATCAACGCTCATGCGCCTAACTATGCGGTTATCGAAATCAACCCAGAAAAAATCCGTGATGTGATTGGTAAAGGCGGCGCAACGATTCGTCAGCTAACCGAAGAAACTGGCGCGGTTATCGATATCGATGATGCTGGTACCATTCGTATCTTTGGTGAAAATAAAGCAGCAACCAAAGCGGCTATCGGCAAAATTGAAGCCATCACCGCGGAGGTAGAAGTCGGTAAAACTTATCAAGGTACGGTTGCGCGTATCGTTGACTTCGGTGCTTTCGTTAACGTCTTGCCAAACACCGATGGTCTCGTGCATATCTCGCAAATCGCCGATGAGCGCGTAGAAAACGTGTCTGACTACCTAAAAGAAGGTCAAACCGTCAGCGTATTGGTACAAGATGTTGATAACCGTGGCCGTATTAAGCTGACCATGAAAGGTATCGAGCAAAACTAATCTTCGTTTTTCGAATTAGTTAGATTTAAAAAAACCGCTTTGGTTGCTGATATTGGCAAACAAGGCGGTTTTTTTTATGCGCACAAAGAATAATGACAATGAGAAAATGATTTATATATTGATGTCTTTAGGAAGATGAATATCGATACGTAGCTTTGGTAAATCTTGTAGATGATGGGTGACAGGAGGCAAGATATTGCTAGACCAATCTAAAGCAATTGACGTTGTTATTTCACCGTTATCAGCAATATTATTTTGAGCAGAATTTTTTTGCGAATAATGAGCAATAAGCGGGCGCGCTAGCAATGCAATCCGGCGTATACCTTGATAACGTATTAAAGGTATTAGCTGCTGTTGTAAATCGACTAGAGCTGCGCTTAACCAGCTTGCCCTCGGTGAATGATAGGGATGATCCGATACGACAAGGTTGGCAATATAACTTGGTTGGCTACCGTTGCTACTGACGCCAAGCCCAGCTTGCTCACGTGCGCGCTTATGCATTAAACAGCTACCAACCATTAGGCTACCCTCGCGGCAGGCGCTAAAGTAACGTTGGTAATTGTCTGGATATAAGTTTTTGCTGCGCATAAGGATAGGATCTAGCAGGATACCGGCGTTATTCACCGGCAATATCAGCAGTTGGGCGCTGCTATTTAAAATAGGGGCGTGGGTAAGTTGTAGACTTGCCATTTATCTATTTGCCCCTCTGTGAAATGAATATTATTTTACACTGTTTTTCGCGCTTTCCGCAGCTTCTAATTGGGCAATTTGCTCCTCCAGCAGGGCGATTTGTTCTTCTTTCATCTCTGTCAACTGCTTATTCATTGCTAATTGCTCAGCGGCCAGCTTCTCTTGTTCGGCTAAGCGCTGACGCTCGTCTTCCAAGCGATCTATTTCTTCTTTTGCTAAACTATCATTTTCCGGCAAGGGCGCATTTAAAATAGCGTCGGGATTAGGGATTTGGCTGTTTGTAATTGCCGAGTCATCACTCTCTAAAGTTAGCTGGCTGTCATCTGATATATTGTCATTACTATCTAATGACGGGATATTTGCTTGCTCAGCACTATCTTGCTCAATAGAATCGGCAGTAGGTGGTGTGCTTTCGATCGGCGCCTTTTCAGTGTCTGGCGAATTGTTTTCCCAAATCAAATAACCAATCAATAAAGCCGCCACTATGATAATAAGCCACCATTTTTGACGCGATTTGGCAGACTTTTTCAGCGCTGACTTAGTCGATAAAGGACGTAGACGTTTTTTATTCATACGATGGTCGATTTCTGGCAAAAATATAAGTAGCCATACTATAACAAACTCAAAATAAAAAGCCCATCTATTGCTAGACAGGCTTTGTGCTATTAAAAATTAACGTTAACTATCAAATATGACTCTTATGGCTTGAATTTGACTGTACCACTGGTACCTGTCGACATGGCATCACGAGCAATCTGGTCCTCTAAATGGTTTTTAGCACTGATAGTATCAGGATCGGGGCGGTGCTCTGTATGTCCGCACTGCGTACATTCGATGTATTCATCAGGTTCGGGTACGACGATATTTACTTGCATCACAGCATCCATCGCCTGACATTTAGGACAGCGAACGCCTGCTAAAAACCGGCGCTTTGGCGTTGATGATTGATAGCGCATTTAGATGACCTCGCGCGTCGTTTGAACATTGGCTTTAGCAGTGGCGGCAGCATCATTTTTAGCAATGTCATTTTTAGCATTGTCAAAACCGCTATGCCGTAGTAAAGCATCGATGCTGGCGCTGCGACCGCGGAAGTTCTCAAAGTTGGTCTTAGCAGGAAAACTACCACCGACCGATAAAATAGTCTCGCGAAAGGCTTTGCCGGTAGTTGGGTTAAAGATACCTTCTTCTTCAAACTTACTAAACGCATCGGCAGACAATAGCTCCGCCCATTTATACGAGTAATAACCGGCGGCATACCCACCAGCAAAGATATGACTAAAGCCATTAGCAAAACGGTTGTAATCTGGCGTCTGCACAATCGCAATATCATCGCGCACGGCGTTTAACGTCGCCAAGATACCATCATAATCAAGTGCTGGCGTCTGCGCATGAATCAATAAATCAAAAAGTGCAAACTCGATTTGACGTAAGGTTTGCATGCCGCTTTGGAAGTTTTTGACCGCTAGTAGGGCGGCAAGTTTGTCTTTTGGCAAGGGTTCGCCGCTTTCAACATGGCTACTTATTAAAGCAATCCCTTCGGCATCCCACGCCCAGTTTTCCATAAATTGACTGGGCAATTCGACTGCATCCCACTCAACGCCATTGACACCAGCGACATCACCAACAGTTACTTGGGTTAATAAGTGATGTAAACCATGACCAAACTCGTGGAACAAGGTCAGTACTTCATCGTGAGTCAATAGGCTTGGTTTACCATCGAGGGCAGGGGTGAAGTTGCCGACCATAAAGCAAACCGGTAGCTGCTGATGGTTTTGCTCCGCATAGGTATAACGTGATTGAAAACCGCTCATCCACGCGCCGCCGCGTTTGCCGCTACGAGCAAATAAGTCAAAGTAAAAGCCACCAAGCAAGTGATCATCGGCGTCAAATAATTGATAAAAACGTACGTCATCGTGCCAGCGTGATACAGACTCACTGTGCTCTTGTACCTTGATACCGTATAAACGATCGACGATCGTAAACAATCCGCTAATCACTTTCGGTAGTGGGAAATAAGGACGTATCTCCTCTTGCGATAAGCTAAATTCGCTCTGTTTTACTTTTTCGGCAATATAAGCGCTGTCCCACGGCTGTAGCTCAGTAATACCATAAGCCTGCGCATATTTTTGTAGCTGTGCTAAATCTTGCTTAGCAGCTGGAGTCGCTTGCGCCGCCAAATCCCGTAAAAAGGTTTCCACTTCCGTTACGCTATCTGCCATTTTGGTCGACAGTGACACTTCTGCATAATTATCAAAACCTAATAGCTTGGCTTTTTGCGCGCGTAATTGCAGAATTTGGCTCATGATATCGGCATTATTGAGCGACTCACCTTTGGCATTGGTATGCGCATCAAACTCAGAGGCGCGAGTAACATAAGCACGGTACAGCGTCTCACGCAGATTACGATCATCGGCATGGGTCATGACGGCAAGATAAACGGGGATGTTTAAGCTTGCAACATAATAAGGCGTCGGCAACGCATCAATTTGTGCTTGGGTGAGCTTATCGCTGGCAAGCTCGCGAGCTTTATATTGTTCGCCTGCGTCCGCTAATAGCGCCAAACCACTCTCAGTTAACCCTGCTAATTGGCTTTGCTCAAGCGGTAAGGCATACGCCTGAGTAGCATCCAAGATATGGTCTGAGAACGTCGCTGATAAAGTCGATAACTCACTTTGAATAGCAGCAAAGGTTTCTTGCTCAGCTTTGGGTAGCGCAACGCCTGATAGCTCAAAGCTACGCAGCGCAAGCTCAATTGCTCGCGCCCTTGCTGGGTCTAGTTCGGCAAAGAAAGCCTGATCATTGACGATCGTCTGATAGCGACTAAATAGCGGCTGATGCTGACCAACACGCGTGCCATAAGCAGACAGCTTGGGCAACAATTCATGATGGACATGACGAATCTCATCGCTACTCATCACGCTATTAAGATGCGACAAAATGCCCCAACTACGATCTAACGCCAGATTTATATGGTCAAAGCTCATCACCTCTGCCAACGCCTGCTCAGCGCTAAGCTTGCTATCTGCCGACATCTCATCTAAAAAACGGTTGGCAGCATCGATAGCACTGATGACCTGGCTTTGTAAGGCATCAGGTGTGGTACTGGAAAAATCAACAAGGTGTAGGTCTGGAGCAATAGAGTTCATAAAGAAAGGTATCCAATGTCTGTTAGTCAAGGTCTGTTAGTAATGAATAAATTATTATAATTTAGATAAAGTGCTATGAACGTTATTTAAAACGTAGTTTAAAACGTTATGTAAAGTAAAGGTTATCTAAAAGATGGGTATGACGCGGTTGAAATACAAGCCAGCGTTATAATTGGTTTTAGAGTGTTCATTTTATGAATGGGATTTTTAGAAATGTCCAATTGGATAATAACCTAGCGCTAATTATCGATATGACTGATAGTTTGCTAAGTTTCACTTACAAAGCGTCATCATTTACTTGCAAATTAACCCTACAGGGAGTGAGGACAAGTTGTTAGCATCTTAGTAATACAAGGACTTAATATAATAAATTAAACACAAGGCAGTTGTTAAAAATAATTTTCAAATTCTATGACAAACTTTGCGATACCAACCAATGATAATAAAATAAGGAGCAGTATTTATGAAAGCAACTCTTAAAAGTCTACGTGAGACCAAAGCCAATCCAGCGGTCAGTATTTTTGTCAAAACGCACCGTGAGCATCCTGACAATCAAAAAGATCCTATCGCCCTAAAAAATCAATTAAAAGTCGTCGAAGAGCGCCTAAACAACGAGTACGACAAAAGTACCGCCACCTCTATTTTAGAAAATATCCAGAATAAAACCAGTGACCTGAATCACAACTATAACTTAGATACCTTAGCCATATTTGCTAGCACTGACGATGCTCAAATCGTCCGTATGCCTATTGATACCAAAGAGCGCGTGATAATCTCTGATAGATTTGCAACACGTGATTTGGTGCGTGATATGGCTAGTGCTGTGCATTATTATACGGTGGTATTGACGCGTGATAAGGCGCGCTTGATTGAAGCGTCTAACGACCGTGTGGTCAAAGAGTTCGACCAAGATACCGATGCACAAAATAATATGGAAAACATTCCATTTCCTGTAGAAAATAATGGTTTATATACAACAGGTGATGCCGGCTCTGATCGCTCAGCGAACAACGAGAGTAGCTATCTAAAAGAATTTTTTAACCAAGTAGATAAGAGCGTCCAAGAGCTATGGGGCGAGAATAAAATGCCGTTAGTGATCGTTGGCGATGCCAAAAATATCGGTTACTATAAAGATGTTTGTGATCGTCCAGATAATATCATTGCTACCGTTTCAAATGCCACCAATTTAGAAGAAGGCAGCGCGCAGCATATCATTGATAGCGTACAAGAAGCGGTTGAAAATTATCGCTCGTCATTACATCAAGCCGCTATGGGTGAAATTGACAAAGCGCGCGGTGCCAATATGCTGCAAACAGATTTGCAAGAAGTTTACCGCAGCGCCTTCCAAGGTGTTGGCGAGACTTTATATGTCCGCCGCGGTTACATGCAACCGGCTATGATCGATGAAGCGGCGCAGACTCTAAGCATGGCTGATGATGCGACTGCCCAAGGCGTTACTGATGATGCCGTTGGTGAAATCATCGAACACGTCATTCATAATGGTGGCAAAGCCGTATTCATGCCGCAGGAGCTGATGGGTGCAGATCAGCCAATTGCTCTGGTAACACGCTACTAAGTGATGGCTGCTATTCGTTAATGAATTAGCCATCGTTACGACATAGGTATAATATGGGAGCATTGGTTCGATATGAATCAATGCTCTTTTTTATAATAACTTAGGTTTACGTTTATCTGATGACTGGTGTCATTTGATAAGTTTCTAATAAAGCGCTGTTCACCCTTACGCTATCCATACTGAGTTTATAACTGATAAATTTATGACTAATACCACCTCTTTTGTTTTAACTAGCTACAACATTCATAAAGGCATGTCGCCGATGAATCGCCAAGTGAAGATACAGGGTATCGCCCAAGCGCTTGATATCATTGGCTCAGATATCCTTTGCCTGCAAGAAGTGCAGGGTCAAAACCTCAAGCGTAATATGCAATATAACGAATATCCCGACCAATCACAGCACGAATGGTTTGGTGAATATTTGCAACTGCAAAACAGCTATGGCAAAAACTCAGAGTATGAAAACGGTCATCATGGTAATGCGGTGTTGAGTCGTTTTCCGCTAGATCCTAAACATAACGTCAATATTACGGTGAATAAACTTGAGCAGCGCGGTGTCCTGCATTGTGAAGTGCAGCCGCTAGGGTGGGAGATGCCGGTTGTGGTATTATGCGCCCATTTAAACCTCTTTGAGCGCGACCGCATCAAGCAGTACGAAGCCATCTCCAATTATGTGCGTAATGAGATTGCGCCTAATCAGCCGCTGATTTTGGCGGGCGATTTTAACGACTGGAAAAAAATGTCTTGTGACAGGCTCGCTTCAAGCTTGGGGATGACCGAAGCTTTTAAACACTGTCATGGCAAATTGCTACCAACCTTTCCAGCAAAATTGCCTGTGCTCAGTCTAGACCGTATCTATGTGCGCAATCTAAGGGTAAAAGACGCGTGGGTACATACCGGTAAGCCTTGGTCAACACTATCGGATCATTTGCCGCTAAGTGCAGAATTAGCATTGTTATGAATTGCTGTTATCAGTTAATGGATAACAAGTAAGAAACTAACCAAAAAAGAGAAATTAGAATAATACAAGGATGAAAAATCATGTCTGATAAACACCTACCAACGACGCAGCACGCCGTACAGATACGCGAGTTTGGCGAACCTGAAGTCATGACATATCAAGACGGCGTGGCTATGCCTGCATTAAAGGATAACCAAGTATTAATACAAGTCGCTTATGCCGGTATCAACCCCGTCGATTATAAAACCCGTCAAGGTAAAGGCTGGGGCGCCGATGCGATTCAAAAAAATAACTTTGATAAAGGCGAGCCCGCTATTTTAGGCTTTGATGTTGCAGGGATAGTGGTCAAAAGTAATAGCGATAAATTTATGATTGGAGATGACGTCGCGGCCCTTAGTTTTGATGGCAGCTGCTACGCTGAATACGTGGCGATCGATGCTGATTTACTGGCAAAAGTACCTGAGTCTGTGACATTAGAGCAAGCAGGGGCATTGCCTTGTATCGGGCAAACGGCGCTACAGTTTGTAGAATTTGCCAACATAAAAAACGCTGAGCATGTGGTGATAAACGCGCCAGCGGGCGGCGTTGGACATTTAGCGATTCAGTTTTTGCTGAAAAAGGTAGCGTCAGATAATATCAAAGTCACGCTTATTTGCTCACCAGAAAAATACGCCAAACTTGATAAATTGATAGATAAAAGCAAGTTGGAAGGTTGGATAGATTATACCAAAGACCAAGATTTTCCTGACTTACAAGCCGATGTACTGATGGACTTGGTCGGTGACGATGCCGGCGTGCGCGCTTTGAGCACACTCAAATCTGGAGGTCACGTTAAAGTGTTACCGACCATTTGGGTTGATAAACTAAAAGCTGCCGGTAGTAATAAAAACTTGAGCGTCGATGGTTATGCGGTAAAGCCAAATGGCGAAGATATGGCAAAGGTTTTACAAGATGTCGCTGACGGCACGCTAATTTTACAAATTCAGCAAACTTATCCATTATCTGAAGTGGTCGCTGCTCACCGCGAGCTAGAAAAAGGCGATACCTTTGGCAAGATTGTGCTCAAAGCAAGCTAAGGCAGAGTTATTTAAGTTAAGCGAGGTTATTTAAGTTAAGCGAGTTTAATCTAATATCATTTGCCTAAAGGTTAAGCTAATACGTCCTTCTAAAACCGTTTTTGTTTTAGTAACAGTATGCTTCCAACATTTTTGCGTCTCACCATGCATGACGATAAGCTGACCGGACTCAAGATAAAGCTCGACTTTATCTTGAGTTTTTTTATGCTTTAAGACAAACTTGCGCGTCGCTCCGAGTGACAAAGAAGCAATAACTGGCTGATTGCCTAGTTCTTTTTCATCGTCGGCATGATACCCCATACCATCGTCGCCGGACGGATAGTAATTTAGCAGGCAAGAATTAAAGTGGGTATTGATACCGATTTTTAATAGTTGCCGCTCGATATGATGTTTCACATGAAACACTGAGTCTGTCCACTCAATGGCTTGCCGCCTGTGCCCCGAGTATTGATAACTGGCAGCACTGTCGCCCATCCATACTATTTGGCGAGTGGTGACATGCGTCTTACCAAATAATGTCACGATATCAGACTGCCAAGGTAGCGTCGTTAATAGGGCATAGTATAAGGCACTGGGATAATCGATAACGATACCTAAGTCATTAACTTTGCCATCATAAGGCAATAAATTATCGGTTGGCGCAGGGACAAAAAGGTCGCTCATTGCTTATATCCCATATATCCTACATTCCATATCGCTCGGCTTATTTATTGCTTTCATAATGCTCATTAATAATTTGCGCACACAGTTCAGGTGCTTCCATTGGCAAAAGATGACCGTAATCGGGCAAAGAGATAATGCTATCGGCGGGAACAAATCCTTGCCATTGTTTACGTACTTTATCATTGATAAACAAAGTCGGTTTGCCGGTGATTAAGGTATAAGGACAGCTGAGTTTTTTTAATGCCGCATCGATATGGGGCGCACCAAAATAGTTGGCAAGCTCTTGCTCGGGGGCAAACATCAAGCTATAGCTGCCATTGTTATTGGCCGTCAAACTTTGTTCAGCAAATACTTTTAAGTGCTCATCACTGATACGTTTATAAGCCCGTTGCGCGCGCAAATGCTCATAATAGTCATCGATACTTGCCCACGTCGATTGCTTGGTTAGGGTGCTTTTAAAAGGTTCACGGCTTAGCAATATCTTGCGCGGTAGTAAGTTATAAAGCGTTGCTTGTTTTTTAGTAAAGGTGACAGGCTCGATAAGATATAACTGCGAGAATAAATCGGGGCGTTTTGCTGCTGCTATAGCGGTCGCTGTTGCGCCTTGCGAATGCCCAATACCAACGATAGGCGCGTTTTGGGTTTTCTCTAAAAACTCAATCAGTATATCGGCATCTTGCTCACGGGTCAGACGCGGCGCTTGCGGCTTGTCATACCAATAACCACGTAGCGCCAGCGCCGATAAATCAAAATCCGTTGCGAGCTTATTTAATAATGGTGCATAAGTACCAACAGTAAAGCTGTTACCACCATAAAAATGAGCAGGCGGGCGTTTATGGTGGTTCGGTTTGTCTGCTTGATTTGCAGTTTGGTTCAACTGCTCTAAATCATAATAGCGCGCTTGCTTGCCACTGATATTAATACGTTTGGTAAAAGTTTCCATAAAAACTTCACTTCCTTGTGGTGGTTTTTTAACCGTTATCTTACATTTTATTGTTAACTTGCAATTAGCTGTCTTCGCCTAAGAAGCCGCCACTTTGACGCTGCCATAAGCGCGCATAAACGCCATTTAACGCCAGTAGCTCATCATGACTGCCTTGCTCGATGATACGGCCTTTATCCATGACCACCAATCTATCTAGCGCGGCAATGGTCGATAATCGATGGGCAATTGCAATCACAGTTTTGCCGGTCATGATATCGTTTAGGCTTTCGGTAATGGCAAATTCAATCTCAGAATCAAGTGCACTGGTCGCCTCGTCCAGTAACAAAATCGGCGCATTTTTTAGCATCACGCGTGAGATAGCGATGCGCTGACGTTGACCGCCAGAGAGCTTAACGCCGCGCTCGCCGACTTGTGTATCAAGACCGGTATTGCCTTTGTCATCGTATAAATCTTTAATAAAGTCCCACGCCTGAGCTTGCTTAGCAGCTGTAATGATTTCCTCATCGGTTGCGTCAGGACGACCGTAAGCGATATTTTCGCGCACAGTACGGTGCAATAACGAGGTATCTTGGGTGACCATACCGATTTGCTGACGCAGCGATTCTTGGGTAACTTCGTCAATCGCTTGCCCGTCGATATAGATTTTGCCTTTATCAACATCAAAGAAGCGCAGGAGTAGATTAACCAAAGTTGATTTACCAGCGCCTGAACGCCCAACCAGACCGATTTTCTCACCCGGTTTGATATCTAAGTAAAAGTTATCTAATAGCTTGGCGTATGAAGTTCCCGCTGCAGAATCCGCAGCAGGAATAACAGCATCTTCATGCGTGTTATCTAGAGGCTTGTCTGATTTATGCTTGTTTAAACCTGTGGCATCGTCTTCGCCTTCATAACTAAAATCAACATGGTCGAAAACGATACGACCATCGCTGACTTTAAGGATAGCGGCATTTGGCTTATCAACGATGGTTTGCGGCGCAGATAAGGTGCGCATCCCGTCTTGTACTGTCCCGATACTCTCAAACAGGCTAGCAGTTTGCCACATAATCCAGCGCGTCAGGCCATTTAATCGCAGCGCCATCGCCGTGGCAGCGGCAATTGCGCCAACACCGACAGCGCTTTGTTGCCATAAATAAATTCCGATACCGGCCGTACTACTGACCAAAATCACACTGATTAAGTGGGTTGATACCTCAAGGTAGCTGACCCAGCGCATTTGCGCATGGACCGTACCTAAAAACTGTCCCATCGCGTTTTTGGCATAATCGAGCTCGCGGCGCGAGTGGCTAAACAGTTTAACCGTCATGATATTGGCATACGCATCAGTGATGCGGCCCGTCATTAACGCGCGGGCATCGGCTTGTACAATCGCCGTTTGTTTAAGTTTGGGAATAAAATACCACATCGCCAGCCACACCAAGACAAACCACACAATAAATGGAATCAATAATAAGCTGTCTAAATTAAATAAAATAATGCCAGAAGTAATAAAATAAACGGCGACGTACATAAACATGTCTGTGACCGTCATCACGGTATCGCGTACGGCCAATGCCGTTTGCATTACCTTAGCAGAAACGCGACCAGAGAACTCGTCTTGATAAAACTGCATCGATTGCCCAAGCATACGCTGATGAAAACGCCAGCGCATCTGCATCGGGAAGACGCCTTGCAAGGTTTGAAAATGGATAAATGACGATAGGGCAATCCAAAGCGGACTTAAAATCATCACGGCCAGTATCAAAAGCAGCATATCGCCTTTTTCTGCCCACAGATTTTGCGGCGTATAAACGCCAAGCCAATCGACGATATTGCCAATCCACGCAAATAGCATCGCTTCGTAGATACCGATACCAGCAGACAAAATCATAAATAGCAATAACCACCCGCGTAGCCCTTTGGTACATGCCCACATAAATTTGAGCATACCATCGCGCGGCGAGGGCAGCGGCATAGGCGTCTCAGGAAAGGCGGGCAGACGAGTTTCAAAAAAGCGAAATAAAGCGTTCATAGGCAGTCAAAGAGCATTCATAGCAGTACGCCAAGATAAACGCCGTCAAGCGCTATCGTGAATCGTTACTTTTGTTATTAGGATTGCTGGTTATTTTAACAAAATTCGTCCTCATGCCTGCATGCTAATTGTAAGCTGACAGGTAGAGCACACAATAATTAGATTGCTGTGGATGAAATATTTTGTTACATTCCATCATTTCTTCTAGTTTGTTGCTTCCTTTTATTTATACGTTTTAATAATCGAAAAATCGGCTAATGAATGAGTATTCTTTTACTCCTACGAATAATAAACGCGCAAAGTTGCGACTTAACAAGGATAAAGTTGATGATGTATTTAACGATAGCGGTGCTCTGTAGCGTCGCTGTTTCCGTACTTTTAAAAATATTACGCCAAAAAAATATCGATATTCGCCAAACCATCGTGGCGGGATATCCCGTGGCATTTTTATTAACTTGGCTGTTATTAAAACCAGATGTTAGTAGTATCGGCGCACTTGGAAATGCTTGGGGTATCATTATTGCGCTTGGTATCTTGTTGCCAGCAGTGTTTGTTATTCTTGGGCGGGCGATTGAATCGGTCGGGGTGGTAGCAACCGATGCCGCCCAGCGTTTATCACTGATCATTCCTATCGTTGCTGCTTTTTTATTATTTGGCGAAGTATTAACGGGTACGCGCATATTTGGTCTGTTGTTAGGATTTTTAGCACTCGCTGCTTTGGTTTATCGTCCGCAGCACGGGCTTATAAATAGCCAAGCAAAGCAGACGCCACTTTGGTTATTTGGCGTTTGGCTCGGTTACGGCGTGATTGATATTTTGTTCAAACAAGTTGCCAAGCAAGGCGCGGCGTTTCCTTTAACTTTATTTGTGACCTTTGGGCTGGCAGGTTTGCTGCTACTCGTTTACCTGCTTAGCACGCGCGTGCGTTGGCAGGGCAATGCCCTTAGCGCAGGATTATTACTTGGCGCGCTCAATATGGGCAATATCTATGCTTATGTACGCGCCCATCAAGTATTGTCTGAGTCGCCAAGTATCGTCTTTACAGGCATGAACGTCGGCGTGATTGCGGTGGCAACCTTGATAGGGGTTGGGGTATTTAAAGAGCGCCTCAATCGTATCAATATCGTCGGTTTATTATTGGCGATTGGCTGTGTAGCGGTATTGTTTTTGCTTTAATAATGCCACTATGAAATAGGTAAAATTTTAACTTATCAACAATAGGCAGGTGGCATGTCCTATGATAAGGTAACTGACAGTCAGGCTCATACTATTGAGGGCTGATTGACTTATTATAATAACGTTTGACCCTTATTAATTAGGATAGGATACCCATTCAATGGAATACGAAAAACAACTACAGCATATAAAAAATGGCTCAGGATTTATCGCCGCGCTTGACCAAAGTGGTGGCAGCACGCCAAAAGCATTAGAGAACTATGGCGTCAGCGGCGATGCTTATGACAATGATGAAGCGATGTTTGATTTGGTGCATGAAATGCGCACCCGTATTATGACTTGTGATGCCTTTGATAATGAGCGTGTACTCGGGGCGATTTTATTTGAAGATACCATGGAGCGCGAGGTTAATGGCAAACCGACCGCCAATTACCTATGGGAAGATAAAAATATCGTACCTTTTTTAAAGGTAGATAAGGGTTTGGCTGAACACATGAACGGCGTACAGGTGATGCGTCCGATGCCAAATCTAGACTTGTTGCTGGATAAAGCAAAAAATTATCCGGTATTTGGCACCAAGATGCGCTCAGTCATTTATGAACCAAGTGTCGATGGTATCGAGCTTGTCGTCCAGCAGCAGTTTGATGTCGCAAAGCAAATTCTTTCTAAAGGTTTTATGCCGATCGTTGAGCCAGAAGTGGATATCAACAGTAGCAAAAAGCATGACTGCGAAATCATCCTTAAAACTAGTATTTTGCACAATCTTGAGTTTTTAGACGATGATCATCAAGTGATGCTAAAACTGACTTTGCCTGAAGAAGACGGATTTTATCAAGAGCTGATTGATCACCCAAAAGTGCTCAAAGTGGTTGCGCTATCAGGCGGTTACAGTCGTCATGACGCCTGTGAAAAGCTTAAACAAAACCCCGGTATGATTGCGAGCTTCTCGCGCGCTTTTACCGAAGGCTTAAATAAGCAACAAAGCGACGCAGAGTTTGCTGATACGATTAATACTTCTATTAAAGAGATTTACGAAGCGTCAAAGGTTTAATCTACTATAAAGATAAAACTGTTTGCAATAAAAAGCGCTACTTATGAGTAGCGCTTTTTTATGAATTAAGGATTAACGTTAATCGCTTAAACCTCTTTATACAACTGGCGACCCTCGGCATGATATTTTTGCGTCATCTCGTCCATGCCTTTTTTAATATCAGCGCGGCTCATCGCACTAGTAGCCTGAACGCCGTTTTCTTTTGCATCTAAACCTTTAGCATACTCGCGCACGTTTTGAGTGATTTTCATCGAGCAAAACTTCGGTCCGCACATTGAGCAAAAGTGCGCAGACTTGTGCGCATCTTTTGGCAGTGTTTCGTCATGATATTCACGCGCCGTATCAGGGTCAAGCGCCAGATTAAACTGATCATCCCAGCGGAACTCAAAACGCGCTTTGGACAAGGCATTATCACGTGCTTGTGCGCCCGGATGGCCTTTAGCAAGGTCGGCAGCATGAGCGGCGATTTTATAAGTGATGATACCGTCCTTGACGTCCTTTTTATTGGGCAAACCGAGATGCTCTTTTGGTGTTACGTAACAGAGCATCGCCGTGCCAAACCAGCCAATCATCGCTGCGCCAATGGCACTGGTGATATGGTCATAACCAGGCGCAATATCAGTGGTTAATGGCCCTAAAGTATAAAAAGGTGCGTCGCTACATAGCTCAAGCTGCAAGTCCATATTTTCTTTAATACGGTTCATCGCCACGTGTCCAGGGCCTTCAATCATCACCTGTACATCATGCTTCCATGCGACTTGCGTCAACTCACCTAGGGTACGTAGCTCACCAAATTGCGCTTCATCATTGGCATCTTGCAAACAGCCCGGACGTAAGCCATCGCCTAAGCTAAATGCCACATCATACTGCTTCATAATCTCGCAGATATCTTCAAAATGCGTGTATAAAAAGCTCTCTTTATGATGGGCCAAACACCACTGCGCCATGATAGAGCCGCCACGCGAGACGATGCCCGTCAAGCGATTGGCGGTTAGCGGTACATAACGTAGCAGTACGCCAGCGTGAATGGTAAAGTAATCAACGCCTTGCTCGGCTTGCTCAATCAAGGTATCGCGGAATATCTCCCACGTTAAGTCTTCGGCAACGCCATCGACTTTCTCTAAGGCTTGATAAATCGGCACCGTACCAATTGGCACTGGTGAGTTACGAATCAACCATTCACGGGTTTCATGGATATGATTGCCGGTCGATAAATCCATAATGGTATCGGCGCCCCAGCGCGTTGCCCAGGTCATTTTTGATACTTCTTCATCGATAGATGAGCCGAGCGCTGAATTGCCGATATTGGCGTTAATTTTCACTAAAAAATTACGCCCGATAATCATCGGCTCAGATTCAGGGTGATTGATATTATTGGGGATAATGGCGCGGCCTGCGGCAACTTCGCTGCGGACAAACTCAGGGGTGATGATTTTTGGCGTATTGGCACCAAAGCTTTCGCCATCGTGTTGGCGCATATCGGTCAGTTCGTGCTGCTTTTGCGTCTCACGAATGGCGATATATTCCATTTCAGGCGTGATAATACCGCGACGCGCGTAATGCATTTGCGTGACGTTCTTTCCTACTAAGGCGCGACGTGGTCTATCAATATGCGCAAATCTTAAGTTAGCAGTACTGATATCACGGGCGCGCGCTTGTCCGTATGAGCTAGATAAACCTTTTAACTGTTCAGTATCGCCGCGCTCAGCAATCCAGCCTTCACGCAGCTTTGGTAAGCCTTTGGTCAAATCGATCTCGACATTGGGATCGGTGTAAACGCCTGAGGTGTCGTAGACATAAAATGGTGGGTTTTGCTCCCAATCGTACTCGCTTACCCCTTGGATAGGGGTAGGGTCAAGGGTAATCTCGCGCATCGGTACTTGGATATCGGGCCGTGAGCCCCCGATATAGACTTTTTTAGAAGCTGGTAAGATGCGGTGTAAGTCGCGAGCGTCTTCTTCAAAACGCGCATCATTTGCGGTACGATGGGCAGGCGTTTTTAGAGCGTCGGCTTTTTTGTCAGAAGTTTTGGCAATAGGAGTTGAAGTATTTTGTGTGAGGTTCATATGCTGTCCTAGCGTGTTGGTTTTTGAATAAAAGCAACACCGCCAGTAGCTGCGGGGCAAGACGATGCAAGATAGACAAATTCAATCATTAAACGTCTGCACTATTATTAAATTCAACTTTCATTGAAAATGAATCTAATGCCGTTGTTAAATGATTGGTAGGCGCCGCTTTTTATTGCTTTCCTCATGGCCGCGTAAAAACGCTAGCACATGAAGTATGAGCAATAATAAAAAGGCATTTCTGCGCGCCCTTTGTATATAAAACATAGTCTTAAGACTTCCCTGCGTCGGTACTAACCGCATCAGGTTCGGCGGGTGATCTCTCAGCGAATGTATGAAATAGCTTAAACTAAGCTTGTCATACACCGCACCCCGAGTCTGTCAGTGTTGTAAATCAGTCTCATACTAACAAACTATAGGGATGATGCCTAGTCATTTGCCGTTTGTTAGTAGAGAGGCAATCTTGCTGTTATTAATGTAATCACTGTCTTTTAATCAATGACAGCTTTTCAATTAATGACATTCTTTTTAATTAATAAAATCACCGTGCGTATTATTTTTCTGGTGTCCAACCTTGCGCGCGCTCGTAGTCTTCATTGTCCAAAAACTTCTCGCGTTGCTCAGTTAAGAACTTTTTGGCTTCAGGGTCCATCATGCTGAGATGGTTTTCGTTAATCAGCATGGTTTGCTGCTCAAGCCATTCTTTCCAAGCTTTGTCAGAAACGGTTTCTTGTAGCTCTTGACCTTTTTTATTAGGAAATGGCGGATGCGGCATTTTTGGCAATTCCTGCTTATATTTGCGGCAAAATACGGTATTGGCTTGTGGATTAAAAGTCTCAGTCATCAGGCAATCCTCATTAATTAGTGGTATTAAATTATCGTGTCGAATATTGGTAATCTATCATAACGCGCTTGCACGATTTAGCAAAGCGTATCAGGTGTAGAGAAGGTAACATCAAATCTATAGTCGGCGTACTTTTAAACCGCTACGGTGTTGCTCGCCCTAGATGTACTCAGTGTACTATCTGCGGTAGATCGCCTTGTAGCGATTTTAAAATTCCTTGACTATATCCAGTGCTGGCAAAATCAGGCATGACAAAAAAACACCCGCACAATGGCGGGTGTTAGAGAAAAGCGCTAGTTTTAAAGCACAGTTTTATTGCTAGCTTCAGCTTTAAAAAAGGCTTTTAAGCAAACGATTTTAGGCGCGCACGTCCATTAACCACCGCCTGTTTGACTTGATTTGGCGCGGTGCCACCTAAGTGGTCACGAGCAGCCAATGAGCCTTCTAACGTTAAGAAGTCAAAGACATCATCACCAATGGCGTCGCTAAATTGCTGAAGCTGTGCCAGTGATAAGTCATTTAAATCAACGCCCTCACGAATGCCCAAAGCAACGGCATTGCCGACCACTTCATGGGCATCACGGAATGCCACCCCTTGGCGTACCAAATAATCGGCTAGGTCAGTCGCCGTTGCATAGCCTTTCATGGTAGCAGCGCGCATGTTTTCCTTATTCGGAGTAATATTCGGTAGCATATCAGCAAAAGCGAGTAGCGAACCCGTCAAAGTATCGACGCAATCAAATAGCGGCTCTTTGTCTTCTTGGTTGTCTTTATTATAGGCAAGTGGCTGGCTTTTCATCAGGCTTAATAATGTCATCAATTGGCCAAAAACCCGCGCCGCTTTACCGCGTACCAACTCTGGTACGTCAGGGTTTTTCTTTTGCGGCATAATAGATGAGCCAGTACAGAAGCGATCTGGTATTTGCACAAAGTTAAATTGCGCTGACATCCATAGGATAATCTCTTCGCTCATACGCGACATATGCATCATCAAAATAGAAGCTGCCGAGGTAAACTCAATGGCAAAATCACGGTCTGAGACGGCATCGAGCGAGTTTTGGCAAATACCTTCAAAACCTAGCAATTTGGCCGTGATGGTACGATCGATTGGAAAGGTCGTGCCAGCAAGGGCAGCGCTACCAAGCGGCATCTGATTGATACGGCGACGGGCATCGACCAGACGCTCGGTATCGCGGTAGAGCATCTCAAACCATGCCATCACGTGATGACCAAAGCTCACTGGCTGCGCGGTTTGCAAATGGGTAAAGCCCGGCATAATGGTGTCGGTATGCTGTTCGGCTAAATCTAGTAAACCGCTTTGCAAACGTACCAGTAGCGCGATGATATTGTCGGTTTCTTCACGCAACCATAGACGAATATCGGTCGCAACCTGATCGTTACGGCTACGGCCAGTATGTAGTTTTTTGCCAACCGCACCGACGATATCCGTCAAGCGCGATTCGACGTTCATGTGCACGTCTTCGAGCGCAATCGACCAGTTAAACTCCCCAGCTTCAATCTCGCGCAGCACCTGCTGTAAGCCATCGATAATGGTCGCAACCTCATCAGCACTTAAAATGCCGCATTCTTTCAGCATGGTTGCATGGGCGATTGAGCCTTGGATATCGTGACGCGCAAAGCGTTGGTCAAAGCCGACGGATGCAGTAAAGGCGGCAACGAAGCTATCAGTCGCTTCACTAAAGCGCCCGCCCCACATCTGCTGACCTTGACCACCTGTAGCGCTTTGCAGCGCAGGAGTGTTGGTTATAGAAGCATCTATGCTAGAATCAGGAGTAGATGAATTTTTATTTGAATTAGGATTAATACTATTTGAAGAGTTGGCGTTCATATCAGTTCAAGACAAGTCAAGAGAATAAGAACTCAAGTATAGCAAATGATGAGGTTGCCTTACTAGCGGAGCGCTTAGAGTTTTTTATGCCCAAGCTCATGGAGATGATGAAGCCTTGGCAATGGCTGCTGGCAATCTTTTTTTGGTCGCTGTTTGTGGCGATTGTCGATCGGCATAGCGTGGTCAATGAAACGCAGTTTATCATCAAGTTTATGGCAAGATTTATCCAAACCAGCTTGGCCTTGATTCCTTCTTTTTATCTCATCGATTATCTACGTCCAGTTTTTAAAGGCTTACGCGTAACGACCGTCAGTATGTATGTTTTACTCATTTTGACCACTGCCACGGCGGTGACCGTCGCGTTGGCCTTGCTAATTATGATAAACGCTGGCTGGTTTAACTATAACTTGGCGGACTTTATCTCAATCATTGTATTTAATACGGTGATTGCCGCCGGATTTACCATTGCCGCCTTGCTGTTTTTTTTACGCCGTTATCGTGAGCTAAATGCACTAAAGCACTCATTTGAGCAAAAATTGAGAGCCCAAAATGATGTGTTAAAAGCTCGCCTAGCGCCGCATTTCTTTTTTAATACTATCAATACTTTGATGTCGCTGATTGAGTCTGAGCCGCAGCGCGCCGCTGTTTTATTGCAGCACGTCTCAGCGCTCTTTCGTGCCAGTTTTAATGGCGCGCGTGAGATCAGCTTTGAAGAAGAGATTGCCCTGTGTGAGCATTATTTGGCCATTGAATCCATCCGCTTAGCAGATAAATTGGTAGTAAACTGGCAATTGCCAAAAGAAGACGTCATGTATGACATGGTGATTACCGCTTTAACCTTACAAAGCGTGATTGAAAAAATGCTAGTGAACGTCATTAGGATGACCACCGAAACCATTTATATTGATATAAAAGTCACTTGGTTGCAGCATCGGGTCGACATTACCATTAGCGTGCAGCTGCCGAAAAAAACCTTGTTGATTAACCATGACTTACGCCAACATATGGATTTTATGATTCAGGCGCAACGTCTGCGCGCCTATTTTGGTCAAAGTGCCGACATCCAAAGCAGCATCATGAATAAACAAATTCTTACTAATATTAGCTATCCGCTGCAAGATGTCAGTTTATAATTCTTGTTCTTTAAAACAGTTGCTCTAGTTGCTATGCATGAGCCAATTATCGCCAAGCATTTATCGTGGCATATTTATTGCACCGTCAAAGCTGTTATGCACGGCTAAAGCATTTAAACGGCAAAGTTAGATTCGTGGCTTGCACAAGTGCGGCAGTTGGTTTATAACTTAAGTAGGGAGTTGCATTCTTACTAAGGGATGAGTGTTAAAGATTGATAGGTTATTAATACTTTAAAAGATTTCTCTGCACACGACAAAAAAATCATCCCCACCCGATTTTCATAGGTTTAGGGGTTAAAAAGCTAACTAACTGTCGAAATACAGTCTTATCATTGTTAAAGAACACCAAGTGAAGGCCCTCAATCAACACATCCAGGCCAAGCGCAAACAAACTGGCTTGAGGTCGAGCGTTTGACTTTAACTTGCGCTTTAACGGCTTATCTTTGTCTTTATAAATACCGACATGATAAGCCCAACAAAATGCTAAGGCGTTCACTGCGACTAATTTACTGACCCGATCAAGATGGGTTAAGTGGGTATCTTCAAGATTAAAGCCACGGCCCTTTAGACAAGCAAATAAAGTCTCAATCTCCCAACGCTTAGCATAGCTTGTCATCGCATCCACTGTTTCTAGTTGATTGGTGGCCACAATCACTAAACCATAGTCTTTATCACGCTTGGCAAATACTCGAACCAAACAACCATCGACAGTCAGTATTCGTCCATGTCGATATGTTTCTTGATGGCTAACATGGCGTAATAACTCTTTAATCTGTACCAACTTGCCATGATGATTCTTAACTTTACTGTTCTTCTTAATCCGTATGGCAAAGGGTATGTGATTATTGGTGAGCCAGTTAAACCATTTTTCGCCAACAAACTCTCTGTCTGCTACTATCATCTCAAGGTTATCTTTGCCAAATTGTTTGATAAACCGCTCAATAAGTTCACAGCGTTCAAGATGGTTTGTATTACCTCGCTTATCTAGCATTTGCCAGTATAAGGGGATGGCTATCCCTTTATATACCACCCCTAGCATAAAGATGTTGAGGTTACTTTTACCCCATTTCCAGTTGGAGCGGTCAATGGTTAAGGTGACTTTGCCTAGCCCAAATAGTCGATATATCATTAAAGCCAGTTGATCGTAGTCTATCCTCGCTTCGGCAAAAAATCGCTGTAGTCTGCGATAGTGACTGTCAGTCTTGCCACCCTTAGGAAGGTGTCTTGCTATTTTTTTTAAGATTACTGCTTTGAGCAGTAATCAGGGCTATTGTCATTAGGCTCAAACAATTGATTCTTGCCTTGTTCATGCTCAGGTTTTGGGTTAAAGTTTCACTAAGTCTGTTAAAGTTTGGCATGGTCTGATTCGTCTTAAAAATTACTATTATGCCTTTGCTTTAACAGACTTTTTTGTTTTTTTGTCGTGTGCAGAGAAAAGATTTATAAGTAGGCACTTATAAAGGAGTTTGGATGCGGATTGTTGTTTGTGATGATGAGCCCTTAGCTCGCGAGCGTTTGGTTAGAATAGTCAAAGAGTCAGGTCATGAAGTGGTTGCCCAAGCTAAAACCGGCATTGAGGCCATTATCGCCGTAAAATCTGAGCAACCAGACATTATATTGCTCGACATTCGCATGCCAGAGATGGATGGCGTCGAGTGCGCGCAAGAGCTTGCAACGTTAAACCATCCACCCGCCATTATCTTTGTCACGGCGTATGACCATTATGCCATCGCGGCGCTCAAAGCCAACGCCATCGGTTATCTGTTAAAACCTGCCAACAAAGATGAATTACTCGAGGCGCTAAAAAAAGCCACCAATCTCAATGCGGCGCAATTAAACGAGATTCGCAAACTTGAGAATCCAACCGCGCGCCCAGTGCGCGAACATATCGTGGCGCGTACCCACCGCGGTGTAGAGCTGATTGAGCTCAAAGACATCTATTATTTTACCGCCGATCAAAAGTACGTCAAAGTACGCCACAAAGACGGCATTGTACTTATTGATGATACGTTAAAAGAGCTTGAGCAAGAGTTTGAAGGCAAGTTATTTCGCGTCCATCGCAACGCCATTATCAATATTAAATATCTAGACTTTTTAGAAACACTCGATGCCGGACAGTTTCAGCTGCACTTTAAAGGTATTGATGAGACCCTAGCAGTCAGCCGCCGTCATCTACCAGCATTACGTGAAAAAATTCAGAATATGTAGCGGCAAACTGTCTACAGGTAAACCATCCTAGAAAGCACTAAGCAGCAAGCGCAGTAATCTGTTGAAATAATCCTGCCATATCATCAAACCCTTATTTATGCTTAAATAGGGGTATTTTTTTGTAGCATTCAGTTTAAAGACATTTAACGTTTATATTGAATGCTACATTCGCATTATTGTAAAGATACTGAATCCTTCGTTGTTGAGCGACCGTTGTTGAGCAATTGTCGTTAAGTAACTGTTATTCACCAACGCGATTTTATATCGAATCTATTGAGGCCTTTTATGAGCACCATGCAGCAACCTGCTTTGACTACCTTAAATATTGCTACCCGCCAAAGTCCATTGGCATTATGGCAAGCGGAGCATATTCGTGACCGCTTACTGGCGCTGTATCCTGAGCTAACCATTAACCTGCTAAAAATTGTCACCAAAGGCGATAAGATTTTGGATACGCCGCTGGCTAAAATTGGTGGTAAGGGTTTGTTTGTTAAAGAGCTCGAGCAGGCGTTATATGATAAACAGGCAGATATCGCGGTACATTCTTTAAAGGACGTGCCGATGGAATTACCAGAAGGCTTGACGCTTGGTGTTTATTGTAAACGCGCTTCGCCAACCGATGCCTTTGTATCGAACACTTATCATAATATCGATGAATTGCCACAGGGCGCAGTGGTTGGTACCGCAAGCTTGCGTCGTCAATGTCAAATCAAAGCCTATCGCCCCGATTTGCAAATCAAGACCCTGCGCGGCAACGTTGGTACGCGTTTAGGTAAGCTTGATGCCGGCGAGTATGACGCTATTATTTTGGCAACCAGTGGTTTACAGCGTATCGAGCATGACGAGCGCATTCGTAGTGAGCTGGATATTGATATTTGCTTGCCAGCCGTTGGTCAAGGGGCACTTGCGATTGAATGCCGCGAAGGTGACGACGAAGTTCTAAAGTTATTGGCACCGTTAAACGATGACAAAGCTCGTATCCGTCTTATCGCTGAGCGTGCGCTAAACCGTCATTTACAGGGCGGTTGCCAAGTACCGATTGCCGCTTATGCGGTATTACAAATGGCTGATGCAGACGACGATAGCAAAAACAATGGCCAAAACGGTAATAACGACAATGGTAATATATTATGGCTACGCGGCCGCGTCGGTCAAGAAGATGGTAGCGAGCTACTCAAAGCTGATAAACGCTTGACCTTAACTGGCAGTCAAGTCGAACAAGAAGCGCAAGCCAATCAATTAGGTATTGACGTGGCTGAGATGCTACTAGAAATTGGTGCGGGTGATATTTTATCAGCGATTTATCAATCTAAATAAAGCTTAAAATAAATCACCTTTAAGTGGCATAACAATAAAATGTCGCTAGCCATTTACGCATAAAGTCGCTGCAATGACTGTATGCGTAAGCTCACTTTTTAACTTCTGTTACGGTATGTTTATGTCTTGGTCATCCTCTGAGTCTACTGCTTCAAACCAAACCATTAATAAGCAAGCATCTCTGCCGCCAGTGGTCATCAATACGCGCCCCATTGAACGTGCGGCGCCGCTGACCAATCATTTGCAAGCGGCAGGATTTTCAGTAGTTGATATACCGATATTGACCTTAGAGATGCGTCCAACTACCGAGCAAGACATGGCTTTGATGCGCCAATGGTTTGCCGGTGATTATCAGGCGCTGGTTATTGTAAGTCCGACAGCGGCAGCTTCTGGCTTAGCCGTTTGGCAGGCGCTTGAGCATGAGCGCCAAGCTCAGCTGGTTGAGGGAGCTAATAGCACGCAACAGGACGCTAGTTTTAAAGGTTTAAAAGCGCCAAGCCATCTGATAGCGGTAGGAGAGGCGACTGCAGCGGTATTAAATGACGCCAAACTCGATGCGGCGAATTATCAAGTATTGCAACCTCTGATTGCTAATAATGAAGGTATGTTAGCAATGCCAGAAATTGACAGCCTGCAGGCTGGTGATAGGCTGTTGGTATGGCGCGGGCTTGGCGGGCGGCGTTTATTGGTCAATACTTTACAGGCGCGCGGTGTCCATATCGATAGTATTGCTTGGTATGAGCGCAAAATGCCCAATGATGCTATGGCGCAGTATAAAGAGTGGCAGTCCCAGTATCTTAGCCAACAGTCTGAGCAGCCAAAACCTATCGTGATTGTCAGTAGTGGCACAGCGTTTGAGCATTGGCAAGCGATTGTTACAGAGGTGTCAGCGCAGGATTTAGAAAAAAGAACAACTGCAGAAAAGCCAAACCGTGCGCCATTGCTGCTCAACGATTTTGCTTATGTCGTACTAGGCGAGCGCTTAGCCAATATGGTCGCTGGTCAGGATTTAAGTTATTGGCGCGTGGAAGATTTGGCGCCCGAAACCATTTTTGCGGCAATCCATACACCGCTAGTCGGTTGCAGTTAAAAAACACTTCCTTTTCTCAAGCCATTTATTTTATATTTACTGAAAAAATTATTCACCAACGGTGCTGCCTTATGTCCATGAATTCTGACTCGTTAGTTAAGGAGCCTTCTGCTATTCAGCAGCGCCGGCAAGCAAATATGCTTTTGCTACGTTTGCAATGGCTGGTTATATTATTGCTTATTGCTGCTCTGCTGTGGTTGTTTATTAGTCAGCAGCGCTTTGAGCACAGTATAAATGAGCGCTTGCAAAGTAATGAGCAAGTCGTCAGCCGCCTAAATGAGATGGACGATCGCATCTTTGCGATGAGTCAGCAGACGCTGCCAGAGCCGCGCGTCGCTGCTAGTAGCCAAGCGCAAAACCAGCTTGATTTATTGCGCATTCAGATACAGGCGGCTGATAGATTGTTGGCGGATAATAACGAGAGTGCGGCGATTGATTTGTTGCGCGGTCTGCATTGGCAACTGTCTCAAAGCAGTAATGAGATTGCCCCTGCGCTTACCGTGGTAATCAAGCAAAGTTTAATGAAAGACATTGAACGCTTGCAAGCAAGAAGCTCGCAGCCGAGTCCTTGGCAGTTACAAAACTTAGCCATTCAAAATATCCAAGCGTTTTTACATAGTTATCAGCGTCCTGCTCGTGCAGCTGGCGCGTCTAATACTAGCGCTAACGATGTCGGCATAACCCGTAAAGAGCTTATCATTCATGAAGTGATTATGACTTTAAACCTTGCCAGTCAAGCAAGCAATATGCGTGAAAAAGATCAGCTGATTGGCTATCTGCGGCAAGCACGTAAACAGCTACAAACCTTAGTAGATACGTCTGCGTCAAAATCCGCTACCGATAATAAAAACGCTCAAACAACGAGCAACGCAACTTCTAAAGATAAAGATCAAACCAAATCTGCCCCTCATAATACCGCAGAAGTTGTCGACTGGTTAGATCGCCTGATTGCCACGGCGCCACAGCCAACGCCATTATTGACCACGCAAATTTTAGATAAGCCTAAGCGTTAATTGTCGTTTTTGAAATTCTATAAAAAAATAAGAGAAATGCAGTGATGAGTGCTTTTGAACAACACACAAACGTAAATAATAATAGCGTAGATGACAACCGTCCTAGCGAGCTAGCGCATTATCCAATTATTCATCAGCAGCCGATCCACTGGGGCGAGATGGATGCCTTTAATCATCTAAATAACGTGGTCTATTATCGTTATGCGGAATCAGCACGGATTGGTTACCTGCAAGCGCTCGGTATGTTTGATGGCAGTATGGTGACGGTATTGGCGCAATCAAGCTGCCAATATTTACGCCCGGTGACCTATCCCGATACGTTATTACTAGGCGTGCGTTGCCAGCGTTTGGGTAATACCAGTATTGTGATGGAATATAGCTATTATAGCTGCGCTCAAGAAGCGATTGTCGCGACCGCTGATGCCGTTATCGTCCGTTTAGACAGTGATGGTAAGGATAAATTGCCGTGGAGCAATGAGGAGCGTGAGCGTTTATTGGCACTAGAGGCAAAATTTAATCATACGCCCGAACTTTAAAAAATTTAAAAACTTTGAAAAGTCGGCCAAATTATTAAGTATCAATATCACTAAAATGATACCGTCAAAAATAAAAAGGCACGCTAAATACTATTAGCGTGCCTTTTTTATGTTGCTGTACTTTTTAATTTCTAGGCTTTATTTTTGCTTAGGCGCATGAATAAAGTCTACTACATTTAAATCAAAACCTGACAGCGCATAAAACTTCATCGGTGACGACAGTAAGCGCATATCACGCACGCCCAAATGACGTAAAATCTGTGCGCCAACCCCGATACTGCGATAAGGCTGCTGAGCGATGGTAGACATGGACTGATTTTCAGCCGCTTTATCCAGCGCCTCTCCCAAGTCAATCGGCTGATGATTGCCGATCCAAACCAACACGCCGCGCTCTGAATTGTTTATTTCTTCTAGGGCTGAGCGTACGCTCCAGCCGCTACGACCAGTGGTGTCATTTTTCGCCGCAAACAAGTCACGTAAAGGATGGAAGCCATGTACACGAACGGTACTGACGCCTTCGCTGACATCACCTTTTACCAAAGCTAAATGAGTTTCGTCTGCACCAAACTCGCGGAAACGGTGCAAGGTAAAGGTACCGTATTCGGTCTCAAACGGATGGGATTCGACTTCTTCGACCGTTTGCTCATTGGCGATGCGATAGTTAATCAAATCGGCAATCGTCCCAATTTTAAGACCATGCTCTTTGGCAAATATCTCAAGGTCATCACGGCGCGCCATCGTGCCATCGTCTTTAATGATCTCAACGATAACGGCTGCTGGCTCCAACCCTGCTAGGCGGGCCAAATCACAACCTGCTTCGGTATGACCGGCACGGTGCAGGACGCCGCCATTTTGTGCCATGATTGGGAAAATATGCCCAGGCTGGACGATATCTTCTGGTTTTGCTGAAGAAGACACTGCTGCTTGAATGGTACGTGCGCGGTCAGCGGCAGAAATACCTGTGGTCACGCCTTCAGCCGCTTCAATAGAAACGGTGAAGTTGGTGCTAAATTTTGCCTCGTTGCGGTCAGACATTAGCGGCAATGCCAGCTGTTGGCAGCGCGCTTCTGACAAGGTTAAGCAAACCAAACCACGCGCGTGGGTAATCATAAAGTTGATATCATCAGGGCGCACGTGGGTCGCGGCCATGATGATATCGCCTTCGTTTTCGCGATCTTCGTCATCCATCAAGATGACCATTTTACCAGCACGAATGTCTTCGATAATCTCAGGAATCGTATTTAAACTCATAGGAAGTCTCAATATTTTATTATGTATAGATGGGTTTGATGATAAGGTTAAATTATTATTTGTCTATTGTAGCAGCAGAGGGCGTCAAGCGCTGTTGTAAAGCATGGCGTGGCTTAATAACAGCCATATAAATAACAGCAATAAGCAAAAAAATTGCTGCGCTCAATTGACTTGTATATATCATTATGAGGCTATTTTAACGCTTTTCATCCTACTGTGCTGCGTCATCTTGCCAGTATGTCCATTAATCGCTTAAAAATAGCGATAAGTATTATCAATGATGCATGCAAATATGCTGTTATTCATTACTAGCCGCTTGACCCTTTAGCCAGTCCATAAACTGCTTGCTGTGCTGCTCGCGCTGATTGTCAGCAAATTCATAAAAACTGGTGCCGATTAAATTGTTCGGTAGATAGCTTTGCGGATAATAATGATTGGGGTAGTCATGGGGATAAGTGTAGCCTTCACCATAACCTTGATTGCGCATCAATTTGGTCACGCCATTACGCAAATGCAGCGGTACAGGCGAGGCGTCTTTTTCTGCCAAGGCCATTGCCACATTGATGGCTTTATAAGTGCTGTTACTCTTGGCGCTGGTCGCCAGATAAACCACCACTTGCCCCAAGATAATGCGCGCTTCTGGCATGCCGATAGACTGTACGCTACGCAGTGCAGCATCGGCAAGGAGTAGGGCATTTGGATTGGCATTACCAATATCTTCGCTGGCTAAAATCACCAAGCGCCGTGCGATAAAATCAGCAGGCTCGCCACCAACCAGCATCCGCGCCATCCAATATAGCGCCGCATCAGGGTCGGAGCCGCGTACAGATTTTATCATGGCCGAGATGATATCGTAATGCTGCTCGCCATCTTTATCGTAGCGCACTAGCGCCGTCTGAGCGACCCGAGCGACCAATTCATCATTGATAATTAATGGCGATTGTTTGCTATCTGCCGTTTGAATGGCAAGCTCTAATAGATTGAGCGCTTTTCTGGCATCACCGTGTGCCAATTGGCTAATTGTCTCTTGTGCCTGCAAATCAACTTTTAGGTTTTTAAGAATATTATCTTCTGCTAGCGCGCGCTGCAATACGGCGCTGATTTGCTCAGGCGTCAGCGGCTCTAAACGATACACTTGGCAACGCGATAGCAGGGCGTTATTCACACTAAACGACGGGTTTTCAGTCGTCGCCCCAATTAACGTAATATCACCTGACTCTACCGCGCCAAGTAACGCATCTTGCTGCGCTTTATTAAAACGGTGTATCTCATCGATAAATACCACCGGCGATTCAAAGCTTAGTGAATCCTTGGTATCTAAAACCTCACGTAATTGCTTCACGCCCGTATTTAACGCCGATAACGCATGAAAAGGTCGGCCAACCGCATCAGCCAATAGCATAGCGATGGTGGTCTTCCCAATGCCTGCTTCGCCATGCAAAATAATCGACGGCAGGTGCCCTTGCTCAACCAAGCGCCGTAACGGTGCGCCTGCTGCTAACAGGTGCTCTTGTCCAATAATAGCGTCGAGCGTCTTTGGGCGCATGCGCTGAGCAAGGGGCGTATCGGCATGAAAATTGGGTGGCATAAAAATCTCTATTATCAATTAAACGACTGTTTTTTGTATTGTTTTGACTATAGCTAGGCTAACGCAGATTTACGTTAATAAAAGTCAGCTAAGTGTACAGCTTATGTCTTAAAGGCTTTGTTTTACGCGATTTCGACCTTATTAATGGTTTATCAGTTATGACCAATCATGTTATAACGAATTATCAAATATAAAACCAGCAACCAATACAAGGTAAGACACTTATGCTGTCGCTATCTGCTTTCAAGCGTTTATTTAAACGCGCTGAGTCTCTTCGTGCTAGGCCTCTTAAAGCTACCAAGCAGCGTTCACGGCAGCTGACTGCTGGAGAGATAGCACTGGCTCGTTCGGTGTTCGGCGATAGTATCCGGCTTGAGCAAGTTCAGCTAAAAACAGCATTCTGGGTACTAAAAAATTACGCTGTCAGTCCTAATGGTAATATTTATTTTCACCCGGCCGACTGGGTCACAGATTTTAGCCAATCATCATTGGGTAAGCAAAGCTGGCTTATTCATGAATTGACCCATGTGTGGCAATTGCAGCAAGGTCTTAAAGTTGTGCGCGGCGCTATGATTAATCGCCGCTATGATTATGTCCTTAACGCTGGCAAACCCTTTTTCAACTATGGTATCGAGCAGCAAGCACGCATGGTGCAAGATTATTTTATCAGTCGGCAGCACGGTCGCGATTGTCAGGGTTTTGAAAATTGTATTCCTTTTTTAGCGACACAAAGAATCGATAACAGCCACGACCATAATAAAACTCGCGACGAACATAAAACTCATGACACAGTTAAAGTTTAATCTTTCTTTTATCCTATAATATTTATATGATGACTGAAACTTTTGATAATAATAACAAGCTGCTAGAGATATAGAAAAACAAAATAGCTAGTAGTCTCAATATATAAGCGAACTGCTTTTAATAAGGATGAGAACTCGGATGTTTAAAAATTTATTAACAAAGCCTGATAGTGAGACTCATCATACCTGTATAAATGCAGGGTCGCTAAATAAAGCAATGATGTCGCCGCGTACCCGCTCCTTGCTAGCCGCCGCTATGACTGGGGTTTTGTTGTTAAGCGGCTGTCAGCAGCAAGCAGAAGCACCAGTAGCTGATAATAGTCAACCCAAAGAAAAAACTAGCGTAGAGGACAGTCAGCCGATGCGCAAAAGTGACTCTGCGGCTGCGCGTATAGAGCAGTTTCAGCCGTTGTACCTTGCGCAAGCAAAAAGCCTACAGCAGCGTTTGCAAGCTGAATATGAATCGCTACAAGCGGCAGATGCCTCAGACAGTGGCAATGATTTGTTACCTGATAGTACAACTGCTGTGTCAGTAGACAATGCTAAGCCGTCTAATACCGCTAATCGAGTTGCAAATAATACAGATTCTGAGCAAATAGCAAAACCACCTGCTACGGATTCAGCCGCAGCTATGGACAATAATAATAGTGAGTCAGACGTTAGCAACGACCCTGAAGTCGACGCCAATGCGACTACGGACACTGATATCAATACCAGCACTGAAGTGGGCGAGCGTGATTTAACCGTACTTAAGCGTATCAGTTTAGAGCCGCGTAAACCAGTGATGTTGACAGATGAGCAGATTATAGACAGTTATCAGCAAGCGATGGAAGCCCTTTATCAGCCTGTGACCACGCTGCTTAGTGCGGAAGATGTTGATACTCTAATCAATATCGCGACATTGGTGCCGCAGGTATTCGAACATGCAGAAATCGCCGGTAGACTTAGTGCAAAAAGTCCAGCGCTGGCGCGTTTGATTATTCAGCATCAAGTTTGGGAGCAGATAGAAGCCCAACAAGTGATGGATATGCAGCAGATGAAACTCAATCAGCAGCAAGAGTTTGAGAGACTGATGGCAAAATTTAATGAAACCATCCAAGGTTATGACGAGCAAATTGCCAAATATGAGCAGACCTTAAAAGAGTTTCAATAAAGTGTGACTTTTTATTTCTTTATTGAATTTAGACCATAAAAAATCCCGCTCAAGTAGCGGGATTTTTTATGCTGCTAATAACAATAGCTGACTATTTACGATCTTCAACTTTAACGAAGTCGCGATGCGTTTCACCAGTATATAACTGACGAGGGCGACCGATTTTGAACGGTGCGCTGTGCATTTCTAACCAATGGCTGATCCAACCAGAAGTACGCGCGAGTGAGAAGATAACGGTAAACATTGACGTTGGGATACCGATGGCTTTTAAGATAATGCCAGAATAAAAATCAACGTTTGGATACAAGTTACGCTCAACGAAGTACGGGTCTTCTAAAGCGATTTTCTCAAGCGCCATCGCAAGCTCAAGCTTAGGATCATTGATACCCAATGCACCTAGTACTTCATCGCAAGTCTCTTTCATTACTTGTGCGCGTGGGTCAAAGTTTTTGTAAACACGGTGACCAAAGCCCATCAGTTTTACTTCACGGCTTTTTACTTTTTCCATGAATTCAGGGACGTTTTCTACCGTACCGATTTCATCTAGCATCTCAAGAACAGCTTCGTTAGCGCCGCCGTGTGATGGACCCCAAAGGGCAGCGATACCTGCAGCGATACACGCGTAAGGGTTGGCACCAGTAGAACCTGCTAGACGTACAGTAGACGTTGAAGCGTTTTGCTCGTGGTCAGCATGCAAAGTAAAAATTTTGTCCATGGCGCGAGTAATCACGTCATTGGTTTCGTAGTCAACATCAGCAGGGGTTGCAAACATCATGTATAAGAAGTTTTCTGCGTAATTGAAATCATTACGTGGATACATGAACGGTTCGCCCTGTGAGTATTTATAACTCATTGCTGCAAGCGTTGGCATTTTAGCGATTAGACGAATAGCGGTGATTTCACGGTGTGCTTCATTGCTGACGTCTAAGTTGTCATGATAAAACGCTGATAGGGCACCAACGACACCAACCATAATCGCCATTGGATGGGCGTCACGGCGGAAACCTTCAAAGAATTTACGTAATTGGTCATGAACACCGGTGTGCTTACGAACCTTTTCATAGAAATCCGCTTTTTGCTCAGCGTTTGGTAGATCACCATGAATCAACGCATACGCCACTTCTAGATATTCAGCATTGTTTGCTAACTGGTCGATAGGGTAGCCACGGTGTAATAACTCACCTTTACCGCCATCAATATAAGTAATCTTAGATTCAACAGGGGCGGTTACTTTAAAACCAGGGTCATAAGACCAAAAACCTGAATCTTGTAGAGCAGCAATATCGATAACTGGGCGCCCTAAAGTACCTTCAATAATAGGAAGTTCGTATTCTTCACCATTTACGCTTAATTTGGCATTGTTGTCAGCCATAAACTGCTCTCCATTGTTTGTAACTTGTTAGAATAAAAATATATCGACGCATACCCTCGCGTCTTCACTAGTTAAACGGTCAAAAAAATTTAACCCATTTAATATGCAGGCTATATTAGCAGTTATTACTGAGGTTTTGAAAAGACTTTTAGCAGTAATGTCTGTAATAGGTGTGCGTTAGTCGTGCTAAACGACTGTAAACTTTGTATCAAAATATGTCTATTCAGTAATTTAGCGGTAATTCAGCAGCAAGTCCGCTGGTTGCTTCTAATGTAATGATTCTCATTAACATTATAATAATTAAGACTTTATTACAAGATAAACGTCCGTCATATTTGCAGCAACGCACCATGGCATAGACAGAGTATGCGTAACCGACAGATTAATTTGGATCAAAAATTGATTCTGAAATACCAATACTAATAAATTCGCCTTACCAATAGCTAGCTTTTTGTTAAATAATCACCGATAACCACTATTTAGGGGATAAATTTGTAATTATGGCGCAGTCATTTTATAATTGGAGGGATTTAACTGGCACTAGCTTTGCGCAAATGAATAGGCTACTCTGATAAAACTATTGGTAAAGCCCAGCTTTATTGAGACTTTTTGATGATTGACTGTTCGGTTGATAGACTAAATCCCGACTTATCGTTTGAATATTCTTGTTAACTGTTCTATTTTTAAATAGTCAACAGTGAAGTTTGCCTTAATAAAAAATGATACTCTACAGATGATATTATGGCGTTATCTTTTTTGTTGATGCAACGTCGTAAAAATAGAATAGTTAATCGATTTATCCCATATTATGAACTCCATGTAACCTCTTTATTTTGTATAAAGGGTGTGAATGATTTGTCATAAAAAGGGATTGTCACTTCAGTGAGCGATAGGGAAGTCTATAACCACTTTATAAATGGAAACTACCCAAATAGCAACTAAATAAACAGTCGCTACGGGCACAGATTTTATTTATAGAGTTTATCTGAACGTCAGATAAATAAGACTTATCGACCTTGCATATTTAGCGCAAATGAAACGACGTCAGCTAGCCCTTCCTTACTTTATTCATCTCATGTGTTGCTTGCCGCTTGTAGAATAGTATTGATAAATAGTATTCGTATAATGCGTTGATAGCTGATACAGGAGTATAACCGCAAAAAGGATGCCCGCTGTGAAAAGCAACCGACCTATTAATCTGCCCTTAAGCCAAGTGATTAGCGTTAACCGCTCACCGATTGCAATTGCTTCTATCTTGCATCGTATCTCTGGCATTGTTTTATTTCTACTTATCCCAGTCATGCTGTGGTTATTACAGAATTCTTTGGCATCGGCTGAGAGTTTTGAAACCGTGTTTGACAATGTCTTTATTCGCTTTTTAGCGTGGATTTTCGTCGCCGCCATTGCTTATCACTTCGTGATGGGCGTGAAGCATTTATTTGCTGATAATGGTCAAAATGAAGAGCTACAATCGGCGCGTATGGCGTCTGTTGTCAGCTTAGTGATTGCAGCGATTTTAATTGTCGCGTCATTTGTATGGGTGATGTTCTAATGATAAAAAATGATTCAGGAATCAAAAGCGCCACCGGTCTAACAAGCTCAGGTACCCGTGATTGGATGGTCCAACGTATCAGTGCGGTTATTCTAGCCGTTTACAGTGTGGTGTTGCTGGGCTTTTTCTTAACCCATGGCAATGTAACCTTCATTGAATGGTCTGATTTTATGACCAGTTTACCGATGCGTCTGTTCAGCTTGTTGGCTATTTTGGCATTGGCTGGTCACGCGTGGGTGGGTATGTGGACGGTATTTACCGACTATATTACCTCTGGCAAGATGGGTGAAAGCGCGCCTAAACTGCGTTTATTTTTACAAACATTGATGATTATCGCTATTTTAGTCTTCCTATTTTGGGGCATTATGATTTTTTGGGGTAACGGCTTCGGTGTTGTTGCTGTTTAACTTTTTATCATACCGGTAAATATTTATTCATAGGCTATTTATAAGCGTAGTATTAGCAGCCATATATCGATGAATAATAACGGATGAATCTAACCGCATTTATAGCCTTACTGATTTAAAAGCGTTTAGAGAATAAAATCCGTTAGTAGCCAAAATAGACAGAGCCAATCATAGCGTTGGGTATTTCTCAATTTAACTTATCACTGATACCAGTGCATTATTAAGCAGTTGCATAACAGTTAGACCGATAGTTAAATAAACAGATAAGCCCAATATAACGATAGATATGCAAGTTAAGTGGTCAAAAGGTATTGATAGCAGATTTTGATGGTTGAAATTATTGTCAGTAGCGTGAGCGCAAATATTAGCCGACATTGCCGCATGATAAGACAGAAACCAGCATAGACATCAGCCTTTTTATTTACTTCTAAGCATTAACAGGCATTAGGAAAACCGTAATGGCAACTAGACAAGATAATACCATTAGCAATATTAAAACCCTGAACTATGACGCGGTCATCGTTGGTGGCGGCGGCTCAGGTATGCGTGCTTCATTGCATTTGGCCGAAGCGGGCATGAAGGTTGCAGTCTTGACCAAAGTATTCCCAACCCGTTCGCACACCGTTGCAGCGCAGGGCGGTATCGGCGCAAGTTTGGGTAACATGAGTAATGACAACTGGCACTTTCACTTTTATGATACCGTGAAAGGGTCAGATTGGTTAGGTGACCAAGACGCCATTGAGTACATGTGCCGCGAAGCGCCGAAAGTAGTATATGAGCTTGAGCACATGGGTATGCCGTTTGACCGTAACGAAGATGGCACCATTTATCAGCGTCCATTTGGCGGTCATACCTCAAACTATGGCGAAAAAGCCGTACAACGTGCTTGCGCTGCTGCTGACCGTACGGGTCACGCGCTATTGCATACGCTTTATCAGAAAAACCTACAGCAAGGTACAGAGTTCTTTATCGAGTGGATCGCGCTTGATTTGATCAAAGATGAGGCCGGTAACATCAATGGCGTTATCGCGCTTGAGCAAGAAACCGGTACGGTTGCGGTATTCCAATCACCAATTACTGTGTTAGCCACAGGTGGTGCTGGTCGTATCTTTGCGGCTTCTACCAACGCTTATATCAATACAGGTGACGGTATTGGCATGGCGGTTCGTGCAGGTATTCCATTGCAAGATATGGAATTCTGGCAGTTCCACCCAACCGGCGTTCATGGTGCCGGCGTACTATTGACCGAAGGTTGCCGCGGTGAAGGCGCTATCTTACGTAATAAAGATGGCGAAGCGTTCATGGAGCGTTATGCGCCCACCGTGAAAGACTTGGCACCACGTGACTTGGTATCACGTTCGATGGACCAAGAAATCAAAGAAGGTCGCGGCTGTGGTCCAAATGCTGACCATATCGTGATGGATATGACCCATTTGGGTGTTGACACCATTATGAAGCGTTTACCATCAGTATTCGAGATTGGTAAAAACTTTGCCAACGTTGACATCACTAAAGAGCCAATTCCAGTTATCCCAACCATTCACTATATGATGGGCGGTATTCCAACCACGATTCATGGTCAGGTGATTGTACCGGATCTAGAAGCGGGTACCGATGAAGACGGTCTATATGCCAAAGGCAACGTCGTTAAAGGTCTTTATGCAATCGGTGAGTGTGCGTGCGTTAGTGTGCATGGTGCCAACCGTTTAGGTACCAACTCGCTACTTGATTTATTGGTCTTTGGTCGCGCTGCTGGTAAGCATATCGTTGATGAATTCCATCATGCTGACCATAACTACAAGCCGCTTGATCCACATGTGCTTGATTTCACTGTGCGCCGTTTAGACAAATTGCAACAATCAACTTCAGGCTACAATGCGCAAGACGTGGCTGACGAGATTCGCGCCATTATGCAAAAGCATGCCAGTGTATTCCGTACGCAGGCGATGATGGATGAAGGTGTTAAGCAGATTTTAGCGCTTGCTGATAAAATCGACCAAATCCATTTGGCTGATAAATCACAGGTCTTTAATACTGCGCGTATCGAAGCGTTTGAAGTAGCCAACTTGTATGAAGTGGCAAAAGCGACGATGATATCGGCCGCTAACCGTCATGAAAGCCGCGGCGCGCACAGTGTTTCTGACTATGATCGCCCAGAAGATGATGATTATGCACCAAACGGCCGTAACGATAATGATTGGATGAAGCATACCCTATGGTATTCTGAAGGCAATCGTATTATCTATAAGCCTGTGCGTAAAGTGCCATTGACGGTCGATTACGTCGAGCCAAAAGTTCGCGTTTATTAATTCTAGCCCCTGTAGTTTTGAGCATACAGCTTTGTGTATACATAGAATTAACGTTTTATCCCTTATTTAATAAAAGGTGAGCGCCAGCGATAAGCTTTTATCAGCGCTATGGTTTAATCATAGCGCTGATAAATAGCAGTCTTTAGACTGTACGCTTGTGAGCCCGCATCACCAATGTGTGGAGTTTAGCATTATGAGCCGAGGTACTCGCACCATCGAAATCTATCGCTACGATCCTGATGTGGACGCAGCGCCGCGCATGCAAACTTATACGATTGAGTTATTGGACTCAGATCGTATGTTGCTTGACGTGTTATTACGCCTAAAGAAAGAAGATGAAACCCTTACTTTCCGTCGCTCGTGCCGTGAAGGCATTTGCGGTTCAGATGGCATGAATATTAATGGTAAAAATGGTCTAGCTTGTCTGATTAACATGAACACCTTGCCTGAAAAAGTAACGGTTCGTCCATTACCAGGTTTGCCAGTGGTTCGTGATTTGGTCGTCGACATGAACCAATTTTATGAGCAATACGAAAAAGTTCATCCGTTCTTAATCAATGACCAGCCAGCGCCAGCAACCGAGCGTTTGCAGTCACCTGAACAGCGTGAAAAATTGAACGGTTTGTATGAGTGTATTTTATGTGCTTGCTGTTCAACCAGCTGCCCATCATTCTGGTGGAACCCTGATAAGTTCTTAGGTCCAGCAGCACTATTGAATGCCAACCGTTTTGTATCTGACAGCCGCGATACTGATATTCGTGCTCGTCTAGGGCGTTTAGAAGATCCGTTCAGCTTATTCCGTTGCCGCGGTATCATGAACTGCGTGTCAGTATGTCCAAAAGGCCTAAATCCAACCAAAGCCATCGGTCATCTGCGCAATTTACTGATCGATCAAGCAGGTTAGTCTACCATTTATTGGTAATTAGCTTTATAATAGCGCTGTTAAAAAAACACCACCTCTCATTAGGTGGTGTTTTTTATTCAAGGTTATCAGCATTAAACTGTCAGTTATAAAGCTAGCATCACAAAACTGATATTTTAGACGGTATTGTTGATGGGCAGTGGTGACTCAGTCAATGAAAGTAAGGCTGTATTAACAATACGTTGCTTGTATGTAAGAGGGCATGCTATATCGTACGCATGTCTATATAATTGATTACAACCGTATATTTTCGCGCAGATTCATTTAAAGGTAGTGATTAACCATAAATGTTTATATCGCTCAAAATCTATAGAAATGCAAAAAGTAGGCTATAAATTTAGCTAAATCTTAGCGATAGCGCCGTTATTTGTTCATATAAAAATTAACTAGTTGCGAGAAATGATAGTTGATATTCATTTCGTAAATACCTAGTATTGAACAAACAAACTATGGCGTGTTAGGCAGTCATGTTACCCTATACAGCACTATATCTTTGGCGTAATATCGCCTATATTTCTACCATAGCAAGACACTTCAGCGGAAATAGCCAATTAAAAGGCTAACTGAAGACAAAATTTTTTGAGTAAAACCATGCTATTAACAATTTGGTTATAGCTGCAAGCATTATATATAAATTAATGTTGTCAAACGAGCCACTAAAGAAAACCGACCGTTCACAAATAATTTTAATAGTAAGCATGGTATTGCAATTATCTTTTTTATAACGAGATAGCTTGGGTAGGATGTTTTTTATTGACCAAGAGCGGTAACTTGTAGATATGGTTAATAAAAAGATAATGTTAAGACAAGTTTTAATGGTAAAAAGCGACGATTGATGTCGCTAACCTATAACGAACAACACAATAATAAGCACGATTCCATTCATTTATCTATCAAATAGACGATTATTATGAATAGTATAACTAAAGAAACTGCGAGCCTAGATCATACTGAACTGGCTGCCGACAATGCTCAATATATCGAAGCGCTCTATGAGCAATATCTAGATGATCCTAGTAGCGTTGATAACGATTGGCAAGCGTATTTTGAACAATACAAAACGCCAAACGATGCCAAGCACAATGCTATTAAAGATCAGTTTTTGTTGCTTGCGCGCAATCAAACGGCGAACAAAGTAAGCACTGAAGCATCAGCTTCAACAGTTGGTAATTCAAACTGTGCTGACCCAAAGCAAATGGGCGTGCAGCAGCTGATTTCAGCCTATCGTCGCCGTGGTCATCGCCGTGCTAAGCTTGATCCGTTAGATTTGCATCCACGTGCAGAAGTGGAAGATTTAACCCTTGCCTATCACAATCTTTCTGAAGCCGACCTTGATACCGTATTCCCAACCAATGATTTAAATATTGGTAAGGATGAAGCGACGCTACGTGAAATCATTGAGATCATGGAGCGCGTCTACTGCCGTTATATCGGTACGGAATATATGCACGTGACCACCAGCACCGAAAAACGCTGGATGGAAAAATACCTAGAAACCAATCTGGGTTATATCGAGTTTGATAAAGAAAAACGTCTCTCAATCCTTGAGCGTTTAACCGCTGCCGAAGGCTTAGAAAAATATTTGGCTCGTAAATATACGGGTGTTAAGCGTTTTGGTCTAGAAGGTGGTGAGAGCTTTATTCCTGCTATCAATGAAATCATCCAACGTGCTGGCGGTTATGGTACTAAAGAGATGGTTATCGGTATGGCTCACCGTGGTCGTTTAAACTTGTTGGTTAATATTTTGGGTAAAAACCCTGCCGATTTGTTTGATGAGTTCGATGGTAAAGTGCAGCCAGAAAAAGGCTCAGGTGACGTTAAATATCATAATGGTTTTTCATCGAACGTGATGACACCGGGCGGTGAGGCGCATTTGGCATTGGCGTTTAACCCATCGCACCTTGAGATTGTCGCACCAGTATTGCAAGGTTCGGTACGCGCCCGTCAAGTTCGCCGTAATGACCAACCACTACAAGATAACAAAACAGGCAACTCTGTACTACCGATCGTTATTCATGGCGATGCGGCATTTGCAGGCCAAGGTGTGGTGCAAGAAACTTTTCAAATGTCACAAACCCGCGCTTATACCACGGGCGGTACAGTACATATTGTTATTAATAACCAAGTTGGTTTTACCACCAGTCGTCAAGAAGATGCACGCTCGACTGAATATTGTACTGATGTTGCCAAAATGGTGCACGCGCCTATCTTGCACGTAAACGGTGATGATCCTGAATCAGTGGTTTTCGCGGCGCAATTGGCATTAGATTACCGTCATGAGTTTGATAAAGACATCATTATTGACTTATTTTGTTATCGCCGTAACGGTCATAACGAAGCCGATGAACCATCAGCGACTCAGCCATTAATGTACGCAGTGATTAAGAAATTACCAACCACTCGCACTATCTACGCACAGCAACTGATCAAAGCTGGCGTGTTGAGCGAGAGTGAAGCTCAGCAGTACGAAGATGAATATCGTGAGTCGTTAGACCGCGGTGAATACGTTGCCAGCTCTCTAGTGAGTCAGCCTAACGAAGAGCTCTTCGTTGATTGGAAACCTTACTTAGGTCATGATTTGGTTGACGATTGGGATACCAGCGTCGATATCGAAGTGCTAAAAGGCTATGGTCGCCGTATGGCAGAAATGCCAGAAGGTTACAAGCTACAACGCCAAGTACAAAAAATGGTCGAACAGCGCCTAGCTATGCAAACTGGCGAAGAACCACTTAACTGGGGCGCCGCTGAAACACTAGCCTATGCATCATTGGTTGACCATGACAATGTCTTGGTACGTATTACTGGTGAAGATGTGGGCCGTGGTACGTTCTCGCATCGCCACAGTGAAATCTATAACGTCAATGACGGCAGCATGTATGTGCCTCTTTCACATATCAGTGAGACGCAAGCGCGCTTTGCTACTTACAACTCATTGTTATCAGAAGAAGCGGTACTAGCCTTCGAATATGGATATGCGACCACAGTTCCTAATGCGCTAATCGTTTGGGAAGCACAGTTTGGTGACTTTGTGAACGGTGCACAAGTGGTGATTGACCAGTTTATCTCAAGTGGTGAGACTAAGTGGCAGCGCGTTTGTGGTCTAACGATGTTATTACCACATGGCTTTGAAGGTCAAGGTCCTGAGCATTCATCTGCTCGCCTAGAGCGCTTCTTGCAGTTATGTGCTGAAGACAACATGCAAGTGATTACGCCAACGACCCCAGCGCAAATCTATCATGCCCTACGTCGTCAAGCGGTACGTCCGATTCGTAAGCCATTAATCGTCATGTCACCGAAGAGTTTACTACGTCACAAATTGGCAACTTCAACTCTTGAAGAGCTGGCGAACGGCAAGTTTGAGACAGTATTGCCAGAGATCGATCAGCAAAATGCCGACAACGTAACGCGTATGGTGCTGTGCGGCGGTAAAGTTTACTATGACTTATTAGAACAACGCCGTGCGCTAGGTTTAGATCATGTAGCGATTGTGCGTATTGAGCAGCTATACCCATTACCAGAAGAGCGTTTGATTGCTGAGATTGAAAAATATAGTAACTTAGCTGAGATTGTTTGGACGCAAGAAGAGCCACTTAACCAAGGTGCTTGGTACTATCTAGCGCCGCATATGTTCCGCATTGTTGTGCCGCATCCAACCAAGGCAAAAGTCATGGAGCCGGTCGCACGTCCTGCTAGTGCGGCGCCAGCGACAGGATCTCCAAAACTACATGTTCAGCAGCAGCAAGCACTCATTGCTGGTGGTCTTGGCATCAGTGTGGATGAGCTATCTAAATAGTAGTTGGCTTAAGCAACAGATTATATAAGATACACGAATCAGGCGATAACAGTCCGTACCGCTATTACCATTAAAGTAAGACGATTGAGAATGGTATTGACTGCCTATCACGACTTAATAATAAAGAGTAATATCAATATCTAAGGAGTATATCGATGGCTGAAATTAAAGCCCCCGTTTTTCCAGAATCGGTTGCCGATGGCACCCTCGTGGAATGGCATGTCACTGAAGGTCAAGAAGTTAGCCGCGACGACTTATTGGCTGAAATTGAAACTGATAAAGTGGTATTAGAAGTGGTTGCACCTGATAACGGTGTGGTTACCAAAATCGTTAAGCAAGTTGACGATACGATTTTGTCAGACGAGCTAATCGCCGAGTTTGAAGCTGGTGCTAGCGGTAGTTCTGCTGGTGGTAGCAGCGATAGTGCTGATGAGCCTGCAGTTGACCCAGATCAACCAGCAGCGCCAGTACAGCCGAAACAAGCTACCGATGGCGGTGAGCCAGTCCAAGCGACAGATAAAAAAGACGAAGCGGATCATAAAGACCAAAGCCCTGCGGTACGAAAAGCGGCGAAAGAATCTGGCGTTGATCCTAAAAATGTCGAAGGCAGTGGTCGCGGTGGTCGTGTAACCAAAACCGACATGGCAAACCCAACGCTAAAAGCTGATAGCTCTATCAAATCTGATAGCGGTCGTCCAGTTGCTGAATCAACCGGTGAGCGTACTGAAAAACGCGTACCAATGACGCGTCTACGTAAGACAGTTGCTAACCGTCTACTGGCTGCCTCACAAGAAACAGCGATGCTAACCACGTTTAACGAAGTCAACATGAAACCGTTGATGGATATGCGTGCTAAGTATAAAGAGCAATTTGAAAAGCGCCATGGCGTACGTCTAGGCTTTATGTCATTGTTTATTAAAGCGGCGACTGAAGCACTAAAACGCTTCCCAGCGGTTAACGCGTCACTAGACGGCGATGACATCGTTTATCACGGCTACTATGATATCGGTGTTGCCGTATCTTCAGATCGTGGTTTGGTCGTTCCTGTATTGCGTGATACCGACCGCATGAGTATGTCTGATGTTGAGGCTAAGATTCGTGAGTTTGGTGGTAAAGCACAACAAGGTAAACTTGGTCTTGATGACATGACTGGCGGTACGTTCACCATTTCAAACGGCGGCGTCTTTGGTTCACTCATGTCAACGCCTATCTTGAATCCACCACAAACTGCTATCTTAGGTATGCACGCTATCAACGATCGCCCAATGGCAGTCGACGGTAAAGTTGAAATTTTACCAATGATGTACCTAGCACTATCATATGATCACCGTATGATTGACGGCAAAGAAGCGGTACAGTTCTTAGTTACTATCAAAGAGTTGGTCGAAGATCCAACCATGCTACTCCTAGACCTGTAAGCTTTTAAGCTTGTATCGGTAACCACTGATACAAGCTTTTTCACTTTGGACGAGGAGATTGTGGTTTATTGTCAAATAAATGCGACTTTTTTTGTGGTGTATTAACGACGGAAAAATCGTCATTTATCATTCAGTAGGCCAACTAGTCATTTAAATCCTCATAAAATCAGAAAAAAATCTAGAAATAAATTAGAACCAAATTAAAAATAGGAACGTACTATGAAAGACAATTATGATTTAGTCGTCATCGGCGGCGGTCCTGGTGGTTACGAAGCCGCTATTCGCGCAGGTCAATTGGGTATGAGCGTGGCTTGTATCGAAAAACGCGTTTATAAAGGTGAGCCAGCACTGGGTGGTACTTGCTTAAACGTCGGTTGTATCCCATCAAAAGCCTTACTTGATTCATCACATCGTTATGAAGCAACCAAACATGACCTTGCTGAACATGGTATCAGCACCGGTGACGTTGCTATCGATATCGAGCAAATGATTGGCCGTAAAGAAGCCATTGTTAAGCAATTGACGGGCGGCGTGGCGGCATTGCTAAAAGGCAATGGCGTTGACTGGCTACAAGGCTGGGGCACGTTAGAAGATGGTAAAGGTGCGGATAAAAAAGTTAAATTTACTGCCCTAGAAGACGAAAGTGAAACGACTATTACCGCCAAAAACGTCATTCTTGCAGCAGGTTCGGTGCCTATCGATATTCCTGTGGCAAAAACTGATGGCGACCGTATTGTTGATTCTACTGGCGCGCTTGATTTCACCGAAGTACCAAAGCGTTTAGGCGTCATTGGCGCAGGCGTAATTGGTCTTGAGCTAGGTTCAGTATGGCGCCGCTTGGGCGCGGAAGTGGTTGTCTATGAAGCGCTACCAAGCTTCCTAGCAGCGGCTGACAAAGACATCGCTAAAGAAGCGGGTAAAATGCTGAAAAAGCAAGGTCTTGATATCCGTGTTGATACCAAAGTAACCAATGCTGAAGTGAAAGGCGATCAAGTTGTCGTGACCAGCGAAGCAAAAGGCGAAGCCTCGGATGAAAGCTTTGATAAACTGATCGTTTGTGTCGGTCGCCGTGCTTACTCTGAAAAACTATTGGGCGCAGACAGCGGTATCACGTTGACTGAACGCGGTCTTATCGATGTCGATGACCAATGTAAAACCAACCTTGACGGCGTTTATGCAATCGGTGACTTGGTTCGTGGCCCTATGCTTGCGCATAAAGCCATGGAAGAAGGCATGATGGCGGTTGAGCGCATTCATGGCGAAAAAGCACAAGTTAACTATGACACCATTATCAACGTCATTTATACCCATCCAGAAATTGCATGGGTTGGTTTGACCGAGCAAGAAGCGACTGAAGCGGGTTATGAAGTCAAAACTGGTTCATTTAACCTAGCAGCGAACGGCCGTGCACTTGCCCAAAGTGAAGCACAAGGCTCTATCAAAGTTGTTGCTGATGCCAAAACAGATCGTTTGTTAGGTATGCATGCCATTTCTGCTGGTGCGGGCGATATTGTCCATCAAGGTATGATTGCGATGGAATTTGTATCTAGTATCGAAGATTTGCAGTTGATGACATTTGCGCATCCAACCATTTCTGAAGCGGTTCATGAAGCTGCTTTATCAGCAGATGGCCGTGCGATTCATGCCATTCAGCGTAAAAAACGTAAGTAGTTTTTGAGATTAAATTGCTTAAGATTAACTTGCTTAAAATGAAAGCATTTGAGTAAATATCAAGTTTAACCGGATGGTGCGGCCGCTATCACTATTATGATAACGGTCGCCGCCATCATAAGTGTGGCAGCATTATTCTGCCTTGCACTTGTTTTCACTTTTTATTAATTGTAAAAAATAAAGGATACAATCAATGAATTTACATGAGTATCAAGCAAAAGAGCTATTGAAAAGCTACGGTTTGCCCATTCAAGAAGGCATCATCGCCCATAATGGCGACGAAGCTGCTGCTGCTTTTGATAAAACGCCTACTGATATTGCGGTTATTAAAGCGCAGGTTCATGCTGGTGGCCGTGGTAAAGCGGGCGGTGTGAAGCTCGTTAAAACTCGCGAAGAAGCAAAGCAAGTTGCTGAAGAGCTTATCGGTACCAATCTGGTTACATTCCAGACTGACGCAGAAGGCCAACCCGTAAACTTTGTTTTGGTTGCAGAGGATATGTACCCAGTACAAACTGAGTTATATCTTGGCGCAGTTGTTGATCGTTCTACGCGTCGCGTAACTTTTATGGCATCAACCGAAGGCGGCGTTGATATCGAAGAAGTCGCAAGCGAAACTCCAGAAAAAATCTTTAAAGTAAGCGTTGATCCATTAGTTGGTCTAATGCCTTACCAAGCACGTGAAGTGGCATTTAAACTGGGTCTTGAAGGCAAGCAAATCAACCAGTTTGTAAAATTGATGAGCGGCGCTTATCAAGCATTCGTTGACAATGATTTTGCATTATTAGAAATCAACCCATTAGCGGTTCGCGAAAATGGCGAAATCGTTTGTGTTGATGGCAAAATCGGTATCGATTCAAACGCTTTATATCGCCTGCCTAAAATTGCAGCCTTACAAGATAAAACGCAAGAAAACGAGCGCGAGCTTAAAGCCGCTGAGTTTGACCTAAACTATGTTGCCTTAGAAGGTAACATCGGTTGTATGGTCAACGGTGCTGGTCTTGCGATGGCGACCATGGACATCATCAAATTGTACGGCGGCAAACCTGCTAACTTCTTGGACGTTGGCGGCGGTGCAACCAAAGATCGCGTTGTTGAAGCGTTCAAAATCATTCTAGAAGACAGCAGTGTTGAAGGCGTTCTCATCAACATCTTTGGCGGTATCGTACGTTGTGACATGATTGCCGAAGCGATTATCGAAGCAGTTAAAGAAGTGAACGTAAAAGTACCTGTCGTTGTCCGTCTAGAAGGTAATAACGCTGAAAAAGGTGCTGAGCTACTAGAGCAATCTGATGTGAAAATTATTTCAGCTCAAGGCCTAGCAGACGCGGCACAAAAAATTGTCGATGCGGTTAAAGCATAAGCCTTTAATATAAGTCGTGAGGGTAAGCGCTGTTTTATTCATAACTCGCTTAACCAGACGCTTAAGCATTATAGTCACAGCGTGATGGCAGTTTTTAGTAAAAGCATAAATCGTTAACATTTAACGATAAGTGAGCGAGAAAACTGCTATTGCAAGACAACCGAATAAGGAAAACATAATGAGTGTATTAATTGATAAAGATACCAAAGTATTGGTACAAGGTTTTACTGGTAAAAACGGTACATTCCACTCTGAACAAGCAATTGAGTACGGCACTAAAGTAGTCGGCGGCGTAACCCCAGGTAAAGGCGGTCAAACGCATCTAGGTTTGCCAGTCTTTAATACCATGGCAGAAGCGATGGAAGCGACCCAAGCTGACGCTTCAGTTATCTACGTACCAGCGCCATTTGTACTAGATTCTATCGTTGAAGCAGTCGATGCCGGCGTAAAATTGATCGTCGTAATCACTGAAGGCGTACCTACTATCGATATGCTAAAAGCCAAGCGTTATATCGAAGAAGCAGGCGATGTACGTATGGTTGGTCCAAACTGCCCAGGCGTTATCACTCCAGGTCAGTGCAAAATCGGTATCATGCCAGGCCATATCCATTTGCCCGGTAAAGTGGGTATCATCTCACGCTCTGGTACGTTGACTTATGAAGCGGTTGCCCAAACCACTAAGCTTGGCTTTGGTCAGTCTACTTGTATCGGTATCGGCGGCGACCCTATCCCAGGTATGAACCAAATCGATGCGCTAAAACTGTTCCAAGACGATCCACAAACCGAAGCCATCGTATTAATCGGTGAGATTGGTGGTACAGCTGAAGAAGAAGCGGCGGCTTATATCAAAGAGCACGTAACTAAGCCAGTTGTTGGTTATATCGCTGGTGTGACTGCGCCTGCTGGTAAACGTATGGGCCATGCTGGCGCGATTATCTCTGGTGGTCAAGGTACTGCTGAAGAGAAATTTAAAGCCTTTGAAGACGCTGGTATTGCTTATACTCGCGATCCATCAAAAATTGGCGATAAGTTAAAAGAAGTTACCGGTTGGTAATTTAGGTATTAATAGCTAGTCTAATACCAAAATAACGTTGAAAAAAAACAAAGGCACTCCTACAATGGGGTGTCTTTTTTTATTCTAAAAATAACTTTCCTTTGATTAAAATGTAGCAATTATGAAAAATAAGATATTGGTAACTGGTGGCGCTGGATATATTGGCTCACACACTTGTATAGCTTTACAGGAAGCAGGCTATGATATTGTTGTCTACGACAATTTGTCTAATAGTAGCCGTGAAGCTATTGAGCGCGTATCCAAGCTCATTGATCAACCCATCGAGTTTGTTGAAGGCGATATTCGTGATATTGATCTACTTAAACAGGTCTTCGCCGAGCATCAGTTCTTTGGTGTGATTCATTTTGCGGGACTAAAAGCCGTTGGAGAATCGGTGGCCAAGCCATTGCTGTATTATAATAATAATGTCAGTGGCACCATTGCTTTATTGGAAGTTATGAAAGAAGCCGATGTTAAGAATTTGGTTTTTTCATCTTCTGCGACCGTCTATGGAGATCCTGAATCCTTGCCCATCAATGAGGAATCAAAGCGTTCTTGCACCAATCCTTATGGTCAGAGCAAACTGATGGTCGAGCATATTTTAGAGGACTTAGCGGCAACCGATGATGGCTGGAATCTTATTCCACTTAGGTACTTCAATCCCGTAGGTGCGCACCCATCTGGGCAAATTGGCGAAGATCCAAATGATATTCCTAATAATTTAATGCCTTATATTTCGCAAGTCGCCGTTGGCAAGCTTGAAAAACTTAGTATTTTTGGTAATGACTATTCTACTGTCGATGGGACGGGGGTACGCGATTTTATCCATGTCACTGATCTTGCCCAAGGTCATGTAGCAGCGCTTAACTACTTACAGAAACAAGTAGGTCGAGATAAATACAGCTCAATAGGTTTTTTACCCATTAATCTGGGAACAGGTAAAGGAACGTCTGTTTTAGAATTGGTCACGGCTTTTTCTGAAGTATCAGGCCAAAATATTCCTTACCAGTTTTCTGCTCGGCGCGCAGGAGATATTGCCAGCTGCTATGCCAGCGCCGATAAAGCCAAAGATTTGCTAGGTTGGGATGCCACACTATCTATCACTGAGATGTGTGAAGATACGTGGCGTTGGCAGAGTAAAAACCCGAATGGCTATCATAGCGCTTAGCATTGATTAAGCATGTTTCTTATTTCACACTTTTAAATACAGTCTAAAAATTATGAAAAAAATTACTCACGCTGTTATTCCTGTCGCAGGCTTTGGTACGCGTATGCTGCCGTTATCGAAATCAGTGCCAAAAGAGCTGCTACCACTTGGTAATCGTCCCGCTATTCATTATGTCGTTGAAGAAGCCATTGCTGCGGGTATCAAACATATTGTTTTGGTCGGTCATGCGCAAAAAAGCGCCATCGAAAACTACTTTGATATCAATGCTGAATTGGATAATCAATTGCGCACTAAAGGTAAAGGCGCGTTAGCTGATAGCTTAAATTGGTTACCCGAGGATGTAACGGTGTCTATGATACGCCAAGGCAAACCGCTAGGGTTGGGGCACGCGGTATTGGCGGCGCGTCCAATCATCGGTGAGCATGACTTTGCTGTACTGCTGCCAGATGTGGTGCTCGATCCATTTACCACCGATATAACGACTGATAATTTGGCGTTTATGATTGAGGCCTTTGCTAAAGACACGCATTCGCAAATATTGGTCAATAACGTAGCAGATGAAGATGTGCATAAATACGGTATTGCCCAATTAGACGAAGCATTTAATCAAGCGCATGAAATCGAGCAAGCTGATAAAAACGCGAGCTTTAAAGTTGCCGGTTTTGTCGAAAAGCCAAATTTAGCGGATGCCCCTTCAAAATTGGCCGTTGTCGGTCGTTATGTATTTAGCAATCATATATTTGATTATCTGGCCAATACTAGAGCGTCGGTTGGCGGCGAGATTCAACTGACTGATGCCATTGATGCCTTGATTAGCAAATATGGCGTTAATGTGACGACCATGCGCGGCGATAGTTATGACGCAGGCGATATGCGCTCGTATATGCAAGCGTTTATCTATTTTGCCGAGCAGCAGTTAAGGGATGATAAATAGCTAATGGATGAGAGAAATAATAAGGGCTATAAAAGTGCCCGCCACTCTAAGTATTGGCAGCATTTAGCCAAGTTAGCGGAGCAGCCGTGGGCGCTTGCCCCATTGTTCGCGCAGGATAATGAGCGGACGTCTCGCTTTAGCACGCAAGCGGGCGCGCTATATATGGATTATAGCAAGCAGTGTATTAATGATGCGGTGCTAGAAAATTTATTAAATTTGGCGAATAGTTGCGAGTTGTCAGGCCGTATCGATGCCTTGTTACAAGGGGCGATGGTTAATACCAGTGAAAAGCGAGCAGCGCTGCATACCGCTCTACGCTTGCCAGCTACAGAACAGCTGCAAGTTGGCACGCAAAATGTCGCCGCTGATGTACATGAGAGCTTGGCGCAGGTAGAAAGATTGTCAGAGCGGGTACGCAACGGCACATGGCGCGGATTTTCTGGCAAAGCAATCACTGATGTGGTTAATATTGGCGTTGGCGGCTCAGATTTAGGCCCGCTGATGGCGACCACCGCGCTTGATGAATGGGCAGATACTGCTATCGAGGTGCATTTTGTCTCTAACATGGATGGCACACAGCTTGATAATTTGCTCAAGCACCTAAATCCTGAAACCACTTTATTTATCATCTCCTCCAAATCTTTTGGCACCGTTGACACGCTATCCAATGCCAAGACAGCACTGTCATGGTTACTCGCTACGGCAAAGCTACGCGCTGGCACGGAAGAAAGCGTCTTGCGCCGTCATTTTATCGGCGTATCGGCCAACTGTGAAAAAATGACTGCATGGGGCATTCACCCTGAGCATCAATTGCAGCTGTGGGAATGGGTTGGCGGCCGTTTTTCATTGTGGTCGGCGATTGGACTTGCTATCGCTATTCGTATTGGCATGAATGGTTTTAAAGAGCTGCTAGCCGGCGCACATAATATGGATAAGCATTTCGCCCAAGCAGACTTTTCTGAGAATTTGCCAGTATTATTAGGTTTGCTCGCCGTTTGGAATAGTACCTTTTTACAAGTCAATGCGCATACCGTGCTGCCTTATGATGGGCGTTTGGAGTATTTGCCAAGCTACTTGACCCAGCTTGAGATGGAAAGTAATGGCAAATCGGTGACGCAGCATGGCGCGCGCCTTGATTATGATACGTGTCCAATTTTGTGGGGCGAGATTGGCTCCAATGCGCAGCATGCTTTTTATCAGCTTCTGCATCAAGGAACGCAGCAGGTCTCTTGTGACTTTATCGCTTGCGTGCGCCGTTATAGTGATGATGCGACAAATGAATCGCTACAGCAGCAGCATGAATTGTCTTTGGCAAACTGTTTAGCGCAAAGTCGGGTTTTAGCTTTTGGTAATGCTGCTATTGCTGATAAGGATATTGAAGCGGCTTCTGATGCCGATAAATACAAATATTACCGTGGTAATCAGCCGTCAACCACGCTCCTTATTGATGAGCTGACCCCGCATAGTTTGGGGGAGCTGATAGCGCTTTATGAGCACAAGGTTTATGTCATGGCCAGCATTTGGGATATCAATCCGTTTGATCAATGGGGCGTTGAGATGGGCAAGAAAATGGCAGAGTCGGTGCATACCGCCATGCAGCAAGGCGGCGATGCGCAATTCGACACCTCTACCAATCAGCTATTGCAGCATATTAAGCTGTTGTCTTAATGGCTTATGGCTAGTAGCTAGTGGCATCATGCGACTGGCTTATCCACTTATCCACGCTGCCAACTTTGCAATATAAAAGGTAATCTTATGAGCGCTGCCGCTATAAATAAACAACAGACAGATAACGACCAATCCGCACCACATTCATTTAACCAAGCCGCTAAAAACACCAGTGTTTGCGTCCTCGTCGGTCACAGTATTGAGGCCATTACCAGTGCGGTGGTACTGGCAAGTCTTGGTCATACGGTGCATCTTTATACTGATAAAGAGGTATTGACGCAGCAATTACAACAATATGGTTTTGAGCATCATTTGCAAGCGCTATGGCAGATGTACGTGCAGCAGCAGCAGATTGTCAGCTACGCTTTGCCCACTACTGCGAGTAAGCTGCTAGAGCACTATGAAAAGACGGATGATGATAGTGAGAGAAAACAAGTTGCGCTATATTGGTTATTTTTAGACAGCATTCGCTCAGTATGGCAAGCAGACAGCTGGATTACCGCCTTTAACCACAGTCATCAGCAAACCTTACCGCTTATTATGAGTGGCATTAAACAGCTGGGCGCGGTTGACGCATTGTCCAAGCAGTTGCAGCGCGCTTGGGTTTATTATGTGCCATTTGTATTCTTAAAAGATGGCGATGCGTACAGCTCAATGCTAAATCCATCATTGTTGTTGCTGGGTGAAAAAACGCCAAATAGCCGCCATCATTTAACGATGCTACAGCCTTTGATGCAACAGGCGCGCGCGTTTCATCAAGCAGATATTGCTACTATAGAGTTTGCCCGTAGTAGTATCATGGCGATGCTTGCCACAAGGGTGAGCTTTATGAATGAGATGTCGCGCTTGGCTGATAGTCAACAGGTCGATATCCAGCAAGTCAGTCACATTATGGGACTTGATGAGCGCGTAGGCAGTAGCTACTTGCAAGCAGGCTGGGGCTTTGGTGGTAATACACTACCGACAGAGTTGGTTAAGTTGCAGCAGTCCAGTACAGAAAAGAGTCTAGCTATGCCGTTACTACAGGCAGTCATTAATATCAATGAAGACCAAAAAGAGCTGATATTTCGTAAGTTTTGGCAATATTTTGATGGATTTATCGACCATAAAACCGTGGTGATTTGGGGCGGTAGTTATAAAGCGGGCTCGGGACGGACAGCAGAGTCGGCTATTCATCCGTTGTTAGCGCTACTCTGGTCTTATAATATCCGCACGCTGGTATATAGTGATAAAGCCCAAACCGAGCTTGCCGAGCTCTATGGACAGCAATCGCTACTGGAACTGATCGCCAGTCCGTACCAAAAGCTTAATGAAGCGCAGGCCATTTTTATTATCAGCTGGTTGTCAGAAAATAAGCTAGATGTTGCTAGGCTTAATGAGCAGGCGCTGCCGATATTCGATGCGCGCAATGCGCTGTCGCGAACGCAGGTTGATGATTTGGTCGGTGACTATATAGGGATTGGTCGCGCCAAATAAAGCTTTTTAACAAGGGTAAAATAAGCGTAGCAGACAAGCAGCTAATGAACTGAATCTAAATAAAAGCGCCGATTAATATAAAAATTAACCGGCGCTTTTTCGTTCTCATAAGTTCAGAATGTCTTTACTTAGCATTATGATTACTTAAGTTAAGCAGGCACCGCCCCTTTACTAGCAAGCCATTGCTGAATCTCTTGGGTTTTGGTTTGTAATAAATTCTCATCACCGCGACTTTCAATATTTAAGCGAATTAATGGTTCAGTATTGGAAGCGCGTAAGTTAAAACGCCATTCGCCAAAGTTTAAACTTAAGCCATCAAGCATCGATTTGGTTGGATTTTCGGCGCTAAACTTCTCTTCGATAGCGCTAATAATGGCTGGCGCATCATGAGTGGTCAGGTGAAAATTTAGCTCGCCTGAGCTTGGATAGGCTGCAATATAACCGCTGACCAATTCTGATAAGGTTTTACCGGTAATCGATAATAACTCAATGGTCAAAAGCCACGGAATCATGCCGCTATCGCAGTAGAAAAAATCGCGAAAATAATGGTGAGCGGACATTTCGCCGCCATAAACCGCGCCAGAATCCCGCATCACTTGCTTGATAAATGAGTGCCCAGACTTGCTAATAACCGCCTTACCGTTATGCTCATCAATGACGGCTTCGGTGTTATAAATCACTCGCGGATCATAGACGATTGACTCGCCCGCATATTTATTTAAAAACGCTTGCGCGAGCATGCCAACGACATAGCTACCATCGATAAATTCGCCGTATTCATCAAATAAAAAACAGCGGTCAAAATCGCCATCAAAGGCAATGCCAAGATCGGCTTTGTTTTCCAGCACCGCTTGCTGAGTGGCGGTTCGATTGGCCTCAATCATTGGATTGGGAATGCCATTTGGAAAGCTACCATCAGGCGTATGGTGCAATTTAAGCACTTCAATTGGCGCGCCAGCTTGTGCTAACTTGTCGATTAATAAATCAACGACGGGACCTGCGCTACCATTGCCGGAGTTGATAACCAGTTTTAGCGGTTTTAATTTATCAACATCAATAAACGTCATGACATGATTGATATAAGCGCTTTTATCCGTTAGTAATTGTAATGCGCCTTGTTGATTATCCGTACTAAATTGCCCCGATTCTGCCAACGCTTGAATCTCTGCCAAGCCATCATCGGCGCTAATCGGCTTGGAATACTCTTTGACCAATTTTAAGCCATTATAATTAATCGGATTGTGGCTAGCCGTTACTTCGATACCGCCCAACGCCTGATAATAACTGGTCGCAAAGTAAACCTCTTCTGTGCCTGTCATACCCAAATCAATCACACCGACACCCGCATCGAGCATACCTTTGATGGTTGCTTGTTTTAACTGCTCACTGGAGTGGCGGATATCGCTACCGATGACGATAGCTGGCTTTAAGTCTTTTAGTTCAGCGGTAGCCTCATTATCGGCACTGTGATAACGCTCGAATAAAATTTGGGCAAAGGCACGGCCGATACGGTAGGCGATAGCTTCATCGAGATTGACGCCAAGCTCGCCGCGGATATCGTAAGCTTTAAATGACTGAATGCTAATAGGGTGAAAATCTGTTGCTGGCTGATAGCCAGTAGTCGCAGAAGTGGACATAATAATAAGCTTCCTTGTGCGTGCGTAGTAAAAAATGAGGGAGTGATAACAGGATTATAAGTCAATAAGCGTTCAATGATACACTAACTACCAAATGAGTCATAAAGCCGTAGTAGTGCTTTATGTGAGCATTTTTATAATTATCCGTTTCTAAGATAAAAAATATAAGAGTATTTTATGAGTGACTTAAACAACCAAACGTTAACTTCTATTACGCCGCCCAACCCTGTACAAGGAACGCCAGTAGCAACTGGCGAGTTAGACGATTTATTAAAGTTAATGGCACGGCTGCGCGCAGATTGTCCGTGGGATAAAAAGCAAAGCAATCATAGCCTCATTCCGTACGCGATTGAAGAAGCCTATGAGCTCGGCGAAGCGGTTCAAAGCGATGATGACGAAGATATCAAGGGCGAGCTTGGCGATGTGCTTTTGCAAGTGGTGTTTCATTGTCAGATGTACGCAGAGCAAGGGCGCTTTGATATTAGCGATGTGATTACCACGTTGCAAGAAAAGCTGATTCGCCGCCATCCGCATGTCTTTGAAGCCGAAACGCTACAAGGCGACGCTGCGGTAAAAGGTCGCTGGGATGAGATTAAAGCACAGGAAGACCAAGCTCGCGCCGCACGTGGCAAGCCGAAGCGTCGTTTGGATAATACCAAGGCAGGTAGTGCGTTGATGCAAGCGCAGGAAGTGCAAAAACAAGCGTCAAAATTGGGGTTTGATTGGGAAGGGGTCAGCGGCGCATTTGATAAACTCGATGAAGAAATTGCCGAGCTAAAGGCCGAGATTTTAGATAAGCCCCAAGTTGAAATCAAAACCAATATCAGAGAGATTGAAAGGGAGCTTGGCGATTGCATGTTTGCCTTGGTCAATGTCGCCCGTAAACTCGACCTCGATGCTGAAACTGCAACATTAACCTGTGTACATAAATTTAAATCACGCTTTGGTTATATAGAAGAGCAGTTAGCGGCTGCTGGCAAGCGTTTAGAAGATAGCGATATCAATGAGATGGATGCGTTATGGGAAGCGGCGAAACAGCATGAACGCGACTAATAAAAGCCTATTTATTAAATGGCAGCATGCTAATTTATTTAAAAATGCCGCCGTTTTTTTAGTAGGCATATTTTCTATCATGGTGATGCTGTCTCATCCTGCCCTTGCCGCACCATGTTTTGATAATGCTAAAAGCGCTTATCATTATCTATTGACGCAAGAAGCAGCACAAAGCCAAGCGCGCACGCAGACTAGAATTAATATCAATCGCGCCACAGAAGCCGAGCTGGTGGCATTAAACGGTATTGGCAGCAGTAAAGCGCAGGCGATTATTTTATATCGCGAGATGTTTGGCGGCTTTAAAACGGTCGATGAATTAACGAAAGTCAAAGGCATCGGCGCAAAAACGGTTGAGAGAAATCGCCAGCGTTTAAGCGTACAAGATTAAGCGCTTTATTTTGTATTATTTAACCCCCATATTGACAAAATAGCATGTAAGTAAATGTCATAACACACCCACCATGGTCAAAATTTGTTAAACTAGCGGGTACATCCGCCTGATAGACGCTGTGTTCGTCGGGGTGGTTAAGAATAAAGGCGAGGAGTAGATGCATGGCCGAGCGTGCCGCCAAGCAGTTAGAACTGAATAAATCTGAATTACCCAATTCCATTACCGAAGTGATAGCCACCCTAACCCGAGCTGGGTTTGATGCCTATATCGTCGGTGGCGGCGTGCGCGATACTTTGCTAGGCCTGCGTCCAAAAGACTTTGACGCGGTCACTGATGCCAAACCTCATGAGATTAAAGACGTCTTTGGCAAGCGTTGCCGTATTATCGGTCGCCGCTTTCAATTGGCGCATGTCTACTCTGGGCGCGAACTTATTGAAGTGGCGACCTTTCGTGGACCACCACTGAATAATTCTAATACCAATCAAGACGGGATGATTCTGCGCGACAATGTCTGGGGCGATATCAAACAAGACTTTGCCCGTCGTGACTTTTCTATCAATGCACTTTATTATCAACCGCTTAAAGGCGTGGTACATGATTTTTGCGGCGCCCTTGAAGATATCGACAATAAAGTTATCCGTCTCTTAGGTCATGCACCGACCCGTATCGAAGAAGATCCGGTCAGGTTGCTGCGTGCCCTACGTTTTAAAGCCAAGCTTGGTTTTGATTTTGATAGCGAACTCGCCGCCCAGTTCCACGATGACAATTGGGCGCTGCTGGAGCAAATCTCTCCGCATCGTTTGTATGATGAAACGCAAAAAATGTTTACCGGTGGCTATTTAGTGCCGCTACTACCGTTATTGTTTGAGTCGGGCGCGATTGACAGTTTAGTTATTTATCCGCCTGCCGAGCCAAGTGCCTTGGTCAAACAAGTCGCTATCAATACCGACAAACGTATCGCTGCTGGCAAAAGTATCAATCCTGCTTTCTTTTATGCCGCGTTATTGTGGGAAAATTATCTACATCAATTGGAAAAAGCCAAAAAACGCAATATGCCTTTTGCTGACGCGCAATTGCATGCAGCCGGCAAAGTCATCGACCGTCAGCGTATCAAGACCGCTATTCCAAAATTTGCCGAACAATTTATCCGTGATATTTGGATATTACAGCCAAAGTTGGCGGCGCCGCGCAGCAAACAAATTATCCAGTTGTCTGAGCATCCTCGTTTCCGCGCCGGTTTTGATTTCTTGCTATTGCGTGAGCAGTGCGGTGATGCCGAACATCCGCTTTCAGAGTCGACCAATGGCATGGGCGAGTGGTGGCAAACCTATCAAACCCTGACCGAACAGCAGCAAGATCAAGCGATTGATGATTTTGATGAAAACATTCGTCGCGGTGCCTATAAACAAGGGCAGCGTGGTCGCGGGCGTAATCGTCAAAAGCCGCAAGCTTTAAACACATCAAACCATGATAAGGTAAATCACATAGAAAACAATCAACAAAATAATGTAGACGGTAACGCCCATAGCAAGCAGGCTAATGATGCCTCAAACGTGCCGTCACGCCGCCGCCGCGCTGCCAGCCAGTCTACTCAACAGGCTAATAACAATGGCAGTCATAGTGCCAGCAATAATAGTCATCATAAGGGCTATGATAAGCAGCAAGCAGCACAAGATAATAATGAGCTGGCGCAATTGCAGCAGTTATCCCTGGCGAACACTGGCAAGCAAACGGCAAATAAGCGCCACGATGCCAAGCCTGCACCGTTATTTGTCATCGAGCATGAAAAAGTAGTTCCGCCATTACGCAAGCAGTTGCCAACGGACGATCAGCCAAAATCTAATGCTAAACCAAAGCAAGCGTCTGTGGAGCAAAGCCCAAAAGCTGAAAGCACTTCATTTAAGAAAGCAGGAGTTGCAAGACAATCTGACAGCTCTGCTAACGCTGATAAGCAAGCGCAGCAGCATGCAAAAGCTAAACCAGTCGATACCAAGTCTGCTGCTAGCAAAGCCGATTTTGACCAGTCAGCTTTATCTACAACGGCCAATACTAATGTCCATACTAAGCGTACTGTCGCCCAAACACCAGCGCTTGTCAGCATAAACAACGAGCCGATACCGTATAAACGTCGCCGTCATCAACCTACTGTGATAGCGGATAATAGTAATACTGACAGTAAAAATAACGCTGATAACTTGCTTAACGTAGCGGCAAAACCAGCTAGCGATAAAGAGCAAGTAGTAAATACGGCCAAGTATGAGAAAAAAGCCCCTAAAACTGCGGCAGAATTTGCTGAGGATGCACCGTCTGTTGCTAAAAAAGCTGCTTCTAACAAACCTGCTAAAACCAAGCAGGATACTAAGAAAAAGACCACTCAAACTCAGTCAGCTCAGAATCAAACAGCTGCTAGTAAAATGAATGAGCAAAAAGGGCCGGTACCATCAAAACGCCGCCGCCGTCAGCCAAGCACTAACAACGCTTAAGCTTACAAACCGACTTTAAAGTACTAAAGCACAGTGAGAATTATGAACAGGCACTTTGAAGCTAGTAATGACAACGCCAATGACAATAAAAGTAGTAACGGTATGACTTGGGTTACTTGTTATGTTGGTTTAGGCAGCAATCTAGAAAACGAGCTAGGTTCGCCGGTAGAGCATTTACAGCAAGCCGTCGTAGCTATGCAAGAAAATAAGCAAATACGAGCGGTACGTGTGTCTTCTTTCTATGCTTCGGCGCCAATGGGACCGCAAGACCAGCCTGACTTTGTCAATGCGGTGGTAGGTTTTGAGACTACCTTAACTGCGTTTGAGCTGCTTGCATTTTGTCAATTGCTAGAGCAACAAGCCAAACGCGCTCGTCTGCGCCGCTGGGGTGAGCGCAGCCTTGATGTCGATATTTTATTGTATGGTGATATCGAAATCTCAGAGCCGCAATTAACGATACCGCACGCAGGTTTGCATGAGCGTAATTTTGTTTTGTTACCGCTACGAGAGTTGGCGCCAGAGTTAATCATTTTAAACAAACCAATAACGGATTATCCGCCCAGTGACGATTGGACGGGGCTGAAGCTATTAAAACTGAATTAACGCCTCTTTAGTGCCTCTGTAGAGTTATGAATAAGTTGGATGCTACGATAGTGGCTGTGCATTTTATTAAAATATCAAAAGCTATAAATAGTTAACCGCATTGAGGGTGATATGACAACGTTATCTACTTTAAATAAATTTAAAAAAGACGGTGTTAAATTCACCTGTCTGACCTGCTATGACGCCATGTTTGCGCGTATGATGGACAACGCGCAAATCGATACGATTTTGATTGGTGACAGTCTGGGCATGGTGGTACAGGGTCATGATTCAACCTTGCCAGTTAGCGTCGATGATATGGCTTATCATACGGCCAATATCGCCCGTAGTAATAAGCATGCGCTGATTTTAGCGGATTTGCCATTTATGAGTTATGTGACGCTAGCAGATGCGGTCGCCAATAGCCGCAAGCTGATGCAGGCGGGCGCGCATGTGATTAAGATTGAAGGCGGTCGTGAGCTTTGCGATTTGGTCAAAACCTTGGCGCAAGCAGGTACGCCGACTTGTGTGCATTTAGGACTGACGCCGCAATCTGTCAATGTCTTTGGTGGTTATAAAATCCAAGGGCGCGGTGATGCTGCGGCAGAAAAACTGCTTGCTGATGCTAAAGCGGTGGTCGAGGCTGGTGCGGCGCTTTTGGTATTAGAATGTGTACCCGCTGAGCTTGCTAAAGCAGTTACAGAAGCCGTAGCTGTGCCAGTTATTGGGATTGGCGCTGGTGCTGCTACTGATGGTCAAGTTCTGGTCATGCATGACATGCTTGGTATGGTGCACGGCCGCGTGCCACGCTTTGTCCATGACTTTTTAACTGACGAGCGTAATAGCGCGGGTAGTATTGAAGGGGCTTTTGCGCTGTATCAGCAGTCGGTACGTGACGGCAGTTTTCCCACTGAGCAGCACCAATTTAGCTAGCCGTATTAAAGTAAATTGTATTAAAGTAAGTCGTATTTGATTTAATGATTTGACCATTATCAGTAGCACAAGCTGTCAGGATAAAACATAGTAACCATGCCAATTATTCATCATCACATCTCAGCACTGCGTAACGTTCTAAACCCTTATCGTGGTCAGCAAGAGGGCAAGCAGCGTATTGCGTTAGTGCCAACGATGGGCAATCTACATGATGGCCATCTTGAGCTGGTCAAGCTTGCCAAGCAACATGCCGATATTGTCGTGGTGAGTATCTTTGTCAATCCTACCCAATTTGGCGTCGGTGAAGACTTTGATAGCTATCCTCGGACGTTAGATGAGGACGTTGCCAAACTTACTACCGTGAATGCCGATTACGTGTTTGCGCCCAGTATTGATGAGATGTATCCGGTATTACCACCGCCAACGTCGGTTCGAGCAGGCGCAATCACCAGCCAGTTATGTGGCCAATCGCGTCCAAGTCATTTTGATGGTGTTGGCATTGTCGTCTCTAAACTATTTAACATCGTCCAGCCGGAAGTGGCCGTATTTGGGCAAAAAGACTATCAGCAGTTGGCCATTATTCAGCAGTTGGTGCGTGATTTAAGTTATCCGATTGAGATTGTCGGCGCACCTATCGTACGGGCGGCTGATGGTTTAGCTTTGTCTTCGCGCAATCAGTATTTAACTGAAACTGAGCGCAATATCGCTCCTATACTTCATCAAGAATTACAGCTACTAGCCGACCAGCTAATGAATGGCGCGCATATCGAACAAGGGCCTGCGCATTTATTAGCAGCGGCTAGCGCGCGTATCTCTGCCGCAGGTTTTATCATTGATTATTTAGAAGTCAAAACGGCGCAGCTTGAGGCTTTAAAGGCAGACAATTTGCAGGCAAGTTTAGAAGAAAATCAGCAAGATTTGGTGATTTTGGTTGCCGCATGGTTGGGCCGTGCACGCTTGTTAGACAATCAGCTAGTGACGGTAACACTGCCGTCATGAGCGCGGGAGTGGCTAGACGCAATGTATAAGGATGACGGATCATGAGTACAACTAAGGACAATGAGCACGCCAAATCAAATAACGAGCAGACACAGACACATAAAGATGGTTTAAGTATCTTGGTGGTGTCAGGGCGCTCAGGCTCGGGCAAAACCTCCGTACTCAATATCCTAGAGGATTTGGGCTATTATTCTATTGATAATATGCCTTTGTCATTGGTTCCTGAGGCGGCGCAAAAGCTGGTTTGTGATAGCGGGATTAAGCGCGTCGCCCTTGGGGTCGATATTCGCACTCCGCGTGCCGATTTGTCCAATTTTGCCGAAATACACGATACGTTAAAGCGGACGTATGGCGAAGAGGCGCTCACCGTCATTTATGTGACGGCGCAAGAGGATATCTTGGTGGCGCGCTTTAATGCCACCCGCCGCATTCATCCTTTGATGGTGCAAGATAGCAAAGGAATAGAAAATACCACTGACAATTTACCAGCGGCGATTGAAAAAGAAAACCAGCTTTTACAGCCGATATTTAGGCGTGCGGATCTTAAAATTGATACCAGTATGCTTAATATTCATCAGCTAAAAGAACGCCTGCGCGATTATGTTGGGGCTGACAATCAAATCGCCATTAACCTGTTATCCTTTGGTTTTAAATACGGCAGCCCAATCGATGCCGACTTTGTCTTTGATGTGCGCATTTTGCCCAATCCGCATTGGAACCCAAAACTGCGCGCCGCGACGGGTCTTGATGCGGAAGTTGCTGAGTTTTTTGCTGATTATCCAGAGGTGGCAGAGATGACTGACGATATCGCTACATTTTTGACGCGCTGGTTGCCAGATTTTTTACACAACAACCGTCATACGGTAACGGTTGCGATTGGCTGCACCGGTGGTAAGCATCGCTCAGTATTTATTACCAAGCACTTGCAAAATATATTGACTGCCAGCCTGCCCGAAGGTTTGAGCATTACCGCTAAGCACCGCGAAAAACATCGTTGGTAAAGCTAGGCTAGGCTAGTAATGCTAATTATTAATGGTTATTAGCTACGATGAATGCTCAAGCAATATAATTAGCAAGACGCAATAAAATCTATTATTTACTATCTCGAAAAATGGAAAGCTTTTATGATTGACTGGTCAGAACAGGATATGCGCGTCTCGCGCACAGAGCTCAAAAAAGCTCATGAGCGCTTACAGGCGTTGTCGATACCGCTTGCCAGCTTATCGAAAAAACAGCTCAAAAACCTGCCAGCAAGTGATTACTTTATGGCGGAGCTGATGGCGCTTGCTGATATTACCAGTGCCAATGCGCGCAATCGCCAGACCAAACGGGTCGGCAAACTTATCAGTGAAGAAAACCGCCATGAATTGGTTAAAGCCTTGTTCGACGCTTTTTTTCCAAAAGAGCAGATTTCTAAAATCGAAAGCTGGATTGAGCGTTTAAATATCAATGATGAAGGTACGCTAAAGCAGTTTGTGAAACAGTACAAAGCCTCTGAGCGTAATAGTTTGTATCAGCTGCTGCTATGGATTGAATACGCCAAACATACACAAGACGATGAATTGATGGCGGAATCTAAAGAAGATTTGGCCAGTTATATTCGTGAAGTGGCGATATTGTCGCAGCTTAAAAGCTAATTAATAATAATGCTTATATTAATTTATAAACCATGACCTATAAAAAAGCCAATCGTTAAAGATTGGCTTTTTGCATTTTTATAAACGTTCATTTTCTTAATAATTCACACACTTTAAATTATTTTTTCTCGGCGCGTACTTTATCAACGAGATAATCAACCACTTTAGGAACAGTGGCGCTTTCACCAGTCACCACATACTTGCCATGGACGACTACTGCTGGTACGCCCGAAAGCTGATAACGCTTAGCACCAGCTTGTGAGCGACCAATTTTTGTGCCAACGGCAAATGAGTTATAAAGACTATTGAATTTCTTTTCATTCACCCCTTTAGATGCGTACCATTTGCTCAGTGACGCTTGGTCAAATAACTGTTTGCCGTCTTTATGCACCGCATCAAATAGGGCATCATGGGTTTTGTCTTCATAGCCTAGTAATTGCGCGGCGTAGAAACCACGGGCGCTGGCTTCCCAAACAGGGTTTAGCGCGGCTGGGGTTTTGAAAAATGCCACGTCTTTGTCTTTGGTTTTTGCCCATTTTTCCATATGTGGATTGAGGACGTTACAATGCGGGCAGCCATACCAAAAGAATTCACGCACAATGATAGCATCACCGCTGATTTTTTCTGGATTGTCTAGCACGCGGTAGTCTTTTCCTGCGACATAATTGGCAGCTTGTGCGCCCATATTGGCAAACCCAATAGCACAAGCCAAACCAGTCAATGCGATGATACGTTTCATACTTTTTCCTTGAGGTGTCGAGATTCAGAATAATTGTTTCAGAAGGTTCGATTCAGCAGTCATTTAGCGCATTTGTATATAGGTCTCACAAGTTTAAGCGGCAATGCGTCGCCTAAATCACCCTTTTATAGACTACTGCCTATAATAGCGTAAAATGCCCATAGTTGTGAACCCGATTCTTAACTAACGGTTGTAAAGCTGTGAGCTATTATTTAAGGTATCTTACTTATGGTTTTGCGCTTATTTTATATCTTAAATTTCAGCCCGATCGTCAATCCAAAGTCGTTAAGCAAGATGTTTTACAGTTAAAAATAACTGACTTATAGCGCTATAACCTGCGCGTTTCACAAACGGTGACGATGTACTCACGACAAAGTTGCTGCTCTCATGCTAATATTGAGCATAGCATCATACTTCCCGATAATAACTATAATGCCAATAAAGGAAAAATCCTATGAGCCAAGTTTCACCTTCTGCGCAGCCTGTGAATCATCAACAAAACAACCCTACTGACAATATGAGCAATATCGATAATGCTGCTAGCACATTCAGTCAAAATACGGCAATTAATGTCGATGCCAGCGAAGTAGAAAAATTTAACAATTTGGCGAGCGAGTGGTGGAATAAAACCGGCGCCTTTGCGACCTTACACGAAATCAATCCGCTACGCCTTAATTGGATAGAAGACAACGTCAAGCGCGGCTTTATGAGTGCCGATAGCAGTAAAACCGCAGAGATGGGCTTGGCGGGTAAAAAAGTTCTTGATGTCGGCTGCGGTGGCGGTATCTTGTCAGAATCAATGGCGCGCCGCGGCGCTGATGTTACTGGTATTGACCTAGGTACCGAAAATCTCAAAGCGGCAGCCTTACATGCAGAGCAAAGCAATTTAGATGATACCTTGCGTTATCAGCACATTCCGATTGAGCAATTGGCTGAAAGCCATGCCGGTCAGTTCGATGTGGTGACTTGTATGGAGATGCTTGAGCATGTACCAGACCCAAACGCCATCGTTGAGGCGTGCTTTAAGCTACTAGCGCCAGGCGGCGTTTGCGTGCTCTCGACCATTAACCGCAACCCCAAATCCTACTTATTTGCCATCGTTGGCGCTGAGTATGTATTGCGCCTACTTGATCGCGGCACCCATGATTACGCCAAATTTATCACCCCAGCGGAATTGGATAAAATGGCGCTCAATGCAGGCTTTAGCCGTCAAGATATCATTGGGCTGCATTATAATCCGTTGACCAAACGCTACTGGTTGGCGCAAAACGTCGATGTCAATTATATGATGGCGGTACAAAAACCGCTGTCGTAAATCTTTTTTATAAGTATTCCTTTTTAACCACTTTTTAAATCAATGTTTTAAATCAAAATTAAGAGCGCCTGTTATGAGTCAATTTGTAAAAGCTGTCTTGTTCGACCTTGATGGGACGTTAATCGACACTGCCGCCGATTTCGTCCGGATTATTGGTAAAATGAGCGGCGAGAATGATTGGCAAGCGCCACCTGAAGCCGAGATTCGTGAGCAAGTTTCCGCAGGCGCTTCGTCGATGGTACGCTTGATGCTGCGGCACAACGGCCAGCTTGAGGTTAGTGAAGAAGAGTTGCTTGAGTTTCGTCAGCAGTTTTTAGACGATTATGAAGCCGATATATGCGTCGATAGCTGTGTTTTTAGCGAGCTTGAAGAAGTACTGCGCACCTTAGAGGATAAAGGCGTGCCGTGGGGAATTGTCACCAATAAGCCGCGCTATTTAGCAGAGCTTTTGCTAGAAACAATGCAGTTAGATGAGCGCTGCTCGGTACTGGTCTGTCCTGATGATGTATCACGCTCTAAGCCAGATCCAGAGCCGATGTATATGGCGTTGGAAAAACTCGCTATCCCGCGTGGTGCTGCTGAAAGCGTACTTTATATTGGCGACCATATACGCGATATCGAAGCGGGCAACGCCGCTGGTATGACAACCATTTTAGCTGCCTATGGTTATATCCCGCCTGAAGATCAAAAAAACTTAAAGAAATGGGGCGCTGACTATATTACCGACACTCCTAAAGAGTTGAGTAAGCTTTTACTCTCTTCTGGTAAGTTTGACTATTTATAAAATAACTACTTATAAAGCAAATAAGCCATTCATTGAGATAGCTAATAAGCAACCTACTATTAAATCATCAAATAATAAGCAGTGAGTAATGCCATGAGTGACAATACTAATCCGCCCACGCCGCAGCAAGCCAATCAAGCAGCTGCGCAAAACGCTGTACCATCTGTATCGCACGACGCTATTCGTAATTTTATACCGCCTGATAACTGCTTAGATGGTAAAACAATCTTAGTCACGGGTGCTGGTGATGGGATCGGCCGTGTTGCCGCCTTGACCTATGCGCGTTACGGTGCGACGGTGTTATTGTTGGGGCGTACCAGTAGCAAAATTGAATACGTTTATGATGAAATCGAAAGCTTTGGCGGCAGGCAGCCTGCCATGCTACCGATGAATCTCGAAGGCGCGACTTATGCTGAGATGCAAACGCTAGAGAATCTGATAGCAAAAGAAGTCGGACAGCTCGATGGGGTATTGCACAACGCTGGCATGCTAGGTGCTTTGACACCGCTTGAGATGTACGATGTCGATATGTTTGCTCAGGTGATAAAGGTTAATTTTACGGCCACTTTTATGCTCACCCAAGCGCTACTGCCGTTGCTTAAGGATGCCGCGCATGGTTCTATCGTCTTTACCTCTAGTAGCGTTGGCACCCATCCGCGCGCGTTTTGGGGTGCTTATGCACTCTCGAAGCAAGCGGTTGAGGGCATGAGTGATATCTTTACCCAAGAGACGCAAAATACCACCAATTTACGCTTCAATTGTATCAATCCTGGCGGCACCCGTACCAATATGCGTGCTCATGCATTTCCCGGTGAAAATCCGATGAGCCTGAAAACGCCAGAAGATATTATGGGCGGCTATGTGTTTTTGATGAGTGATGAAAGCATCGGCGTGCGTGGTCAAGTGGTTGAGCTGCAACCAAAAGACTAATCATCATTTGCTATCTTATTGCTCACTATTTTTATCGCTATTAATGGTATTTATAAACGCGTTTATTGATTGAAATAAGTGCTCTATAACCCCATCTATTTGTTATTAAAGACTTTTATCAATTAAAACCTAAATAGCATTAATAAAAAATAGGATACGATTATGGCAGGTGGCTGGTCAAGAGATGGAGCAGAACATGAGCAAATGGATGCAACGGTCAACGATGCGTTAGAGCGTGCACGGCGTGCGCTGCCAACGGGTGAAAGCGCTGAGTTTTGCGATGAGTGTGGCAATCCGATTCCAGAAGCGCGGCGCATAGCGGTACCGGGTGTGCAGCACTGCGTTAGCTGTCAGTCTGAGCTTGAAAAAGAAGCAAAGGCGACCGAGCTATTTAATCGCCGCGGTAGTAAGGACAGTCAATTGCGTTAGGCTTACGTACTAAATATTTAGCGTTAAACCAATAGTTAGAACAATAAAAAGCCCTGCACGTTGATTGCAGGGCTTTTTTATTGCATTAATTTTTATGGCAATAAATAGTATCAACATTGAATGCTAAAGCTATTCATTTTTAGCGGCTTCTACTTCTGCTTCATCGGGCACGAATACATAGCCGACGCCCCAAACAGTTTGGATATAACGCGCCTGTGACGGATTATCCTCAATTAGGCGGCGCAAACGTGATACTTGCACATCGATAGAACGCTCCATCGCGCCCCATTCACGGCCGCGAGCAAGGTTCATCAATTTATCACGCGTCAACGGCTCACGCGGATGCTGCACCAAGGCTTTTAATACTGAAAATTCACCAGTCGTCAAAGTGACCACATTACCATCACGTTTCAGGGTACGGGTCGATAAATCAAGCGTCCACGGTCCAAACTCAACCACTTCAAGCTGATGACTTGGCGCACCTGGCAGCTCACGATTCTGACGACGCAGCACCGCCTTGATACGTGCTAGTAGCTCTTTTGGGTTAAATGGCTTTGGCAAATAGTCATCAGCACCGGCTTCAAGGCCAGCGATACGATCGGCATCGCCACCTTTGGCCGTCAGCATGATGATCGGTATATCGCCATTGTCTTCACGCAAACGCTTACAGATACTAATACCGTCTTCGCCTGGTAGCATCAAATCCAATACCACCAATGAGAACAGCTCACGTTGCATCAATTTGTCCATCTGATTGCCATCATGAGCAGTACGAACGACAAAACCATCGTCTTCTAGAAAACGCTGCAATAAAGAGCGCAAGCGTGCATCGTCATCAACGACCAAAATACGCTGGTTTAAGGTGTCAGGGCTGTTGTTATCTGTCATACAGTCATCCTCTTATAAAAATTATTATTGGTAGAAATTGTGATTAAAAATACAAGGGTAAATATTTTTGTTAATAAAAATAGAATCCAGAAAAGCATCCATAAAGGTAACAATATTAGTGCTGCTAGCTAGAAATCATTCCATCGATTGCTAAAAATCAATAAATATAACAAACTAGTGTTCAGTACAGTAGTAAACTGCAATATTTGTGCGATTGAGACTTTAGTGTATAAGATTGCTGTAATAATTGCATCAACGATAATGCTAAATGCTGTATGCGTTTGTTTAACAGGGCGCAAGAACGGGCGATATCAGACGATTTTTGCCAGAAAACAGGTGATAAATAACGAAAAGATAAAAAGGATTTTTATTCATGCAGCTTTTGCTATAATGCAAAACTACATTTCTCAACGATTGATACGTCTATGAGTAGCACTGATACCTTAACGCCATCTCAAACCTCGACAAATGCACAGGTTTTGGATGCAACCACACACGCGAATATTCACGACAAGCTTGCTCGCGCGCTTGGCATTAAGACTGCTCAAGTCAATGCGTTTGTCGAACTTTACGATGAAGGCGCGACCGTACCTTTTATCGCCCGTTACCGTAAAGAAAAGACGCAGAATCTTGATGATGCGCAGCTGCGAGCTTTAGAGAGATCGCTCAATTATGAGCGCGATATGGCAACCCGTCGCCTCAAAATCACTGAGCTGCTAAGCACGCAGGGCAATTTGACTGACGAGCTGCAGACGCGTATTGATAATGCGACGTCGAAACTCGAGCTTGAAGACATCTACTTGCCATACCGTCCGCGTCGCCGCTCACCAGCGGCCAAAGCACGCGCCGCTGGTCTTGATGTGGCCGCACAAGCGCTGTCAACACAAGAGATTACGCCGACAGAGGCGCTTGCCGACTATCAAGCACAATCTAGCATTACCGACGATAGTGGTAATGAGATTGAAGTCGACTTCAGCGATATCGACAAGCAATTGGCAGGCGTACAAGCCATCATCGTTGATGAATGGACGCAAGCGTTAGACTTACTCGATAATCTACGCAGTGGCTTTGCGAAAACGGCGAGTATCGTATCGAGCGTTGCTAGTGAAGAAAAACGCGAAGTTGGTGAGAAGTTCAAAGATTACTTTGAACATAGTGAAAGCTTGGCGCGTCTGCCAAATCATCGCCTATTAGCCATGCTGCGCGGTCGCCAAGAAAACGTTTTAGGTCTTAAAATCGAAGGCGAAGACGCGCCATTTATCGAAAAAATCGTCAAGCACTTTGAGATTGATGCCAAAGCGCCAGCAGAACGTCAAGAGTTTTTAGTTGAGGCCGCGACCAGCTTATGGAAAGAAAAATGGCGTCCGCATATCGAGCACCGTTTATTGACGGAAAAACGTCTGACCGCTGAAGCGGATGCGATTGATGTATTTGCCAATAACTTACAGCATTTACTTATGGCAGCGCCTGCTGGCCGTAAAGTGATTTTAGGTGTCGATCCGGGTATCCGTCATGGCGTCAAAATGGCGATTGTTGATGCCCAGGGCCATGTCATGCTAGACAGTGAAGACAAGCCTGTCGTTGCCACCGTTTATCCATTCGCTCCTGATAATAAGATGGATGAAGCCAAAAAAGTCATCGATGAATTATTAAGCACTTATAACGTCGATTTGGTCGCTATCGGTAATGGTACCGCGAGCCGCGAAACAGACGCGATGATTAAAGAGATTTTGGCCGCTAACGCTGAGTTAAAAGCCAAAGCCGTAATCGTTAATGAGTCAGGCGCGTCCGTTTATTCGGCGAGTGAGCTTGCCAGCGACGAGCTTGCCAATTTAGATGTCTCGGTACGCGGTGCGGTTTCTATCGCCCGCCGCTTGCAAGATCCGCTATCAGAGCTAGTTAAGGTTGACCCAAAAGCGATTGGCGTTGGTCAATATCAGCATGACGTCAATCAAACCCAGTTGGCAGATAGCCTAGATAAAGTCACCCAAGACAGCGTAAACGCCGTTGGTGTCGATGTAAATACGGCAAGTCCTGCTATCTTGGCGCATATTGCGGGTTTGAATAAAAACGTCGCACAGCAAATCGTCACCTATCGTAAAGAGCATGGTGCCTTTGATAGCCGTGAAGCATTAAAGAACGTCCCACGCTTAGGGGTAAAAACCTTTGAGCAAGCGGCAGGTTTCTTACGTGTGCACGGCGGTAGCAATCCCCTTGATGCGACAGGTGTGCATCCAGAAAGCTATGCGTTGGTTGACAGCTTACTTGAGCAAACAGGTAAAGCATTACCAGAAGTTATCGGTAACGATGGCGTGTTAAACAGTATCGATACCACGGCACTGGCTGCTAATGATGACAATATCAGTGTCAAAGCCATCATCGAAGAGCTTGCCAAGCCTGCACGTGATCCGCGCCCTGAGTTTAAAACGGCTAACTTCCGTGAAGACGTTAATAGTATTAAAGACTTAAGTGAGGGCATGCAGCTTGAAGGTGTTGTTACCAACGTGACAGCTTTTGGTTGCTTCGTTGATGTCGGCGTCCACCAAGATGGTCTTGTGCATATCTCACAGATGGCCAATGACTTCGTTGCTGACCCGATGAACCGTGTCAAACCAGGCGATATCGTCTCGGTACGTGTGATTTCTATCGACGAAAAACGCGGCCGTATCGGCTTTAGTATGAAGCCTGAATCTGAAAAACCCGTACGCCCAGCTGCGAAGTCAACTGCAGAAGGTACGGGTAATGAGAATAAAACCAATCGTCCACGTAGCAACCGTCCAAGTGATAGTCGTCCAGCGGCTGATAAGCGTTCGTCAAAACCACGTGGCAATCGTCAAGATAAAGATAATGCCAACAACCGTCGTAAAGCACCTAGAGCGGAGAAAGCAGCAGCATCTAATAAAGAAGCACCTAATAAAATAGGCACGCTTGGCGCCCTGTTGCAGGAAGCTGGCGTTACTAAAACTAAAAAATAATATTTATCATAATGATTAACCAAAAAAGGCAGCCATCTGGCTGCCTTTTTTATTGAGAATATATTGGAGGATTCTCTTTAAAATTGATTTCTCTAATTATAATTTATAGCGCTTGCGTTGGCTCGGTATCTTCTTCGCTTTCTGATAACGCTTCTTCTTGTAGGGCTGCTTCTTCATCTAGCATAGCTTGCTGCAAATCTTGTTGTTGCATCGCTGCTTCATCATCTTGCATGGCTTGTTGTTGCATTGCTGCTTCTGGATTTTGCATTGCGGCTTGTTGTGCCTGCATGTCTTCTTGCATGGTATTTTGAATTGTCGCTTGCTCAGCTTGTAGCTCAGTAGTCATTGGCTGTTGGCTAGCAAGATTATTAACCTGTGCTCTTTTGATCGTTTGAGTTTCGCTTAACTGAAATGGATTAGAGTGATCGGCTGCGACTTCATTTGTAGGAGTGCCTTCAGATTCGAGGGTGGTTGCAGTGGCTGCATCTTCTACTGCTTCGCTATCAGTAGGGGCTGCCATAGCCAAACTTGGGATAGTGAGCGCTGCGCCCATAAGTAACGATAAAGATAGAGTACTTTTTTTCATTAATCCATTCCTTAATTTACAATCTTATAATGTCAGTTTAAGGGGTTTTAAACTTGACGCTTATATTGAGTATTGTTGTATAAAATAAAATTGCTATACCAATTCATTTAGTATTTCGCATTTATATATTTAATATATCTAACATTAAACCTATAGACAAAATAAAATCATGATAACCATTGAACGATTATCATGATTGATTTGGTTAAAGAGTTTTATAAGCTGAACTGGGTCAGTGATAAAAATCTAATAGGAGAATAGCAACTAAATAAGCATGGGTTCAGTAGCGCATCGATTAAAACTCTCACAGAGCGGTGTATGTAAGTGAGTTTGTGCAACTATTGTAGCGTTATTGTCAGGCTCGACAAAAGGAAAGCAAAAAAGACATTTTGCTTTCCTTTCTAATTTTAAAGACCGTATGGTTAATACTCAATTATCAACATTCTATTCAACGATCACATATTTACCGGTTCTTGGATCGACCACGCGTTGCTGGGTATTATTGTCCGGCACGCGAATCACAGGAAAGGTTTGGCTGATTTCGGTATCTTCAAGGACGCTGCTATCTGCTTCTTCACCAACGATGACGGCACGATTAGCTCCATCTTCTACCGCAATTGCTGTACCGTTTGCGGTATTCACCCGTTTAATTTGGTCTTCTGGCGCAATGATGACTTCTTTTACACGATACTTAGCAGGGCGGATAACGCGGGTAGTTTCGACAACGACTGGCTCCATACTGCGCTCTTCAGTGATGGCAACTTGAGGTTCTGGCGCTGGCGCTTCAGTTTCTTTAGCATCGCCTACAACAGGGGTAGGAAATTTAGCGCCAAAGTGGTTATCGCACTGCTGCATGCTGAGTCGTACCGGATTACCGGCTTTGTCCATATAGACGTTGACGGGCATATCAGCAGCAATAGGCACGTATTTACCCACTAAAGGACCTGAGACACCATAGCGGCCGTTTGACTGTCCAACGCCCAAATCACAAGCACCGGCTGAATAATCACTGGCTTGTAAATTATTACTATTGAACACGGTTTGAGGAATCATGACCTCAGACAAACGCATTTTTTTAATCGATGCTTCGCCTGCCTGCATCTTTGGTTTTTGGTAAGTATAAGGCGTATAAAATTTTGCCGAACCATCTTTGACCGCCATGACACATTCATCGTAGCTGTCGTAACCAACGTTACCATGGTTATCAGTCGTCATACCAGCGTTGGCGGTACTCGCAAACATGGTGACACCGGATGTCAAAACTGCGGCTGTTAATACATTTAATTTCATAGTCATTCCCTCTTAGTTGTTATTAATGTAGTTATTGTTAATATGTCTCTTTGGGCTCATTGAACTTAGGCTTGGTCTACAAAGTCCGTGCCATAACCTGTTTAATCCTACGTGAGTTGTAGCAATATGGCTGTGACATTAGTCTGGAAATGTGTAGCTTAATGTATTGAAAAAGGGCAAAGGGGCAACATCGTTTACCAAAGAAATACGCTTTTATCGTTTATTAACATTTGTCTAAAACTTGAAGAGTAACGAGGTAAAGAATATAAGTAATAAAAAACCGCCTCTTGCTACCAAGAAGCGGTCGTTACTGGCTTAGTTAAAGTCATACTCAATTAGCTAAATCTTGTTTTAATCTTAACTATAGTTACTATTAATCTTTTACTACTTCAAAGCTGAGACCAGAATGTTCCTCTAAACGTTCAATTAAGCGATCACCCATCGCCGAAGCAGGCGTCCAAAAACCACCGCCGACGTCGTCTTTACTGATAACTTGCGCGAGACATAAAGCTGCCTGCGCCAACATACGCGAGGTGCTGCCGTAACCAGGGTCTTTATCGCCAGTCACTTTGGTATTGATGGTATCGTTGTTGGCAGTTTCACCAAACAAGCGAATATCAAAGTAGCCGTTTTCTTGTTCTTCTTTAGAAGGACCTGAGCCAGATTTAGGCAGCACATGTTTAGATAACAGCTCGCGACTTGGTTTAATCATCATGGCGGTGGCAAAACCCATTAAGCCTGCGCTCATCGCGTAGCTTGATAATTTACCTTTTACGCCGTCTTTCATCCACATCGCTTCGTCATACTTAAAGTCGCGACCATATTCATAGCCAAGCAGCTGGTTACTGCGATGCACAATGCGAGTATTGATGCTGGCCATGACAAATGGTGCCAGCCAGCGTTTGTGCTTGTCATCGTATTCTGGCTTGCTGACATTATCTTGGCGCACGTTTGGTGCATCTTTGTCGTCGTTGAGCAGATAAGGGTTTGCCACTTGCTTACGGCGTGATTTGTCTTGACCAACTTCTTCAAAAATCGTCGCCATCGACGCAATCGTGCCGCCAGATAAACCACCTTTTGCCGCTTTGACGCGCATATGAATCACATCACAAGCGCGACCGAATTTTTCTTGTGCTTGCTGCTGAGTAAAGTAAACGCCCAAATCCGACGGAATAGAGTCAAAGCCGCATGAGTTGACGATACGCGCGCCGCTTTGCTTGGCGGCGTCCTGATATTTATCCATCATATCTTTGATGAATATCGCTTCGCCAGTCAGATCGACATAATCGGTACCATTATTAGCGCAAGATTTAATCAATGGCTCACCGTATTTTAGGTAAGGGCCAACGGTTGAGATAATAACTTGGGCTTGTTTGGTCATCTTATCGAGGCTAGCAGCATCGTTACTATCAGCAATGATAATATCGACTTTACTAGCAAGCTTAGACTGTAGCTCATTGAGCTTTTCTTCATCACGACCGGCTATCGCCCACGTGACATTCTCGCCATTTTTATCTTTAGCATTCGATAAAAATTCTGTTAAATAATGCGCCGTAATCTGACCTACAAAACTGGTCGCACCGTACAAAACTACCGCGTAAGGACGCTTCTCACTAGGGTTTGCAGGCTCTTGATTGGTTGATGCTTGTTTTGATGCCGCTGTTTCGTTTGAGTTTTCCGTATTCATAGTTATTTTCCTTATTAAATAGCGATTATTGTGAAATTGCTAAATCGCTGTTTTTATTCATTATGCAACTGACATTAGATATGTAATCTGCAGAAAGTAGCCGATTTAGGTTTATAGCAGATTTTGTCATAAAAATGAGCGAATTTAAGTAACTATTCACTATCTCTACACATAAGTCTTGGAAAGCCAAGTAAAAACTTAAAAATGGTAAGATTTGCTACAAAGCTTACATAACCTATCGACAATATTACCAAAATGAACGTCTTTTAGAAGAAATCATTGCTAATCTATATTTGTACGCAGTAATAAGTTGTATCAAAACAAAAAGAAGATTTTCAGGAAGAAAAGAGTGCAGTGGTAAAACGGTTGATTGATAAATAGTTTATTAATAACCAAAATTGCTAGCTGTATATCTAGTTTCTAACCACAATTTGAGGAGAATATTATGTTTCGTTGGGCCATTATTTTTGCGGTAATCGCGTTGATTGCAAGTTTCCTAGGCTTTGGCGGTGTCGCTGGTCTATCGGCAAACTTTGCTTATATCCTACTAGCTATTGCTGTGATTCTATTCATTGTCGCATTTGTTAGTCGCCGTATGTAATAGAGAACAGTGACTGTTTAGGTCGTAATTTTCCATATTGGTAATAAGAAAAAGTCCTCGATTGAGGACTTTTTTTATGGCTAAAATTTGACTATTTTGATTACTTTTAGTACCAAACGTCTTATACGGTTCTAGAAAGTTTTAGGCTGGATAATATGTTCCATACGTTTTGCAAGGCGAATATCTAGGCTTGTGATGCCACCCGTATCGTGCGTGGTCAAGCGGACATCAACAACGTTATAAGTATTACTCCATTCAGGGTGATGTTCGAGCGCTTCGGCATAAAAAGCGGCTTGATTCATAAAGCTCATCGCTTCAATAAAATCGCTGAAATGATAGCTTTTGACGATACTATTGCCGTCGCGCCGCCAGCCAGCCAAGTCTTCCAATTGTAAGTCGATTTGTTGGTTAGATAAACTACTCATGGTGATATCCTTTATTATTATTAGGGAGGGTTAGCGGTTTGCGGGTTTTTATTTCACTTTACATATCTTGTCTTGCCCAATGTCATGATAAAAAGCACATAGGACAAAAAACCCACCTAATTCTGATTGTCTTTATTACATCATTGCAAGCAAAAATATAATAATTATCGTCAGATAAATAGGAGGGTAGTCGTACGTTTTAGCGCTTAAACCAAGATAAGGCTTTTATAGCATAATTACTACTATATAGTTACTACTATAAAGCTTTATCTATCATTGGCTTGTTTTGTTAAGCTTAAAGCAACCCTTTATATTCAGGGTGTTTATCAATATATGAGGCGACAAACGAGCACTGTGGTACCACTTTTTTGTTCTTATCCTGCGCGTAGTTTAAAGCATGCTTAACCAGTGCAGACCCAACACCGCGACCACCCAATTCTTGTGGCACGATGGTATGGTCGTATACCAGTTGATCGCCGCGCTCTTGATAGCTGATATAACCAGTATGACCGTCGATTGACGTTTCAAAACGTTTGGCTTGCTCATTGTGAACGATATCTAGATTCTGTTTGTCGTTATTACTCATAGAAATTCTCCATTATCAATATTTATAATTATTTCTAGCTTTTAATTAGCTAATTATTAATTAAGTGATCATTATCTATTCACTTTTTAATATCTTATCCTAGGTATTGTGAGCTTTTTTAAATGAATTTTCTAGTCATTTACCGTAAGGCTAGATAGGGCGAATGTTAATAGCCTTACTTTAATTCAAACGTCACGACATGACTTTGTAAGGCGTGATTTCGCATAAAGGTATTGGCAGAGAAAGCTACTAAAACAGACAGCTAAGCGTAAAAAGCCTGCAAAAAAAGTTAAAAGGCATATAAAGACAGGTAAAACAGTCCGTTAGCTTGCAGGGGTTGCGCCACAATGCGATAATGGTAAACAATTTATAACCCTGATTTTTGAGGCGCAGTCCATTTGGCATGATTGCTAAGTCTGGTTTGCACGTCTCGTCTATGCAGTCTATCGGAGTGTTAATGGCTCAATATATCTACACGATGAACAACGTGTCAAAACTTGTTCCGCCTAAGCGTGAAATTTTAAAGAATATCAACCTTTCATTTTTCCCTGGCGCCAAGATTGGTGTGCTAGGCATCAACGGTGCGGGTAAATCAACTTTGCTACGCATTATGGCGGGCGTGGATAAAGATTTTAGCGGTGAAGCGCGCGCGCAAACGGGTACCAAAATTGGCTACCTACCGCAAGAACCACAGCTTGATGATAGCAAAGACGTCCGCGGCAACGTCGAAGATGGTATGCGTGAAGCTTTAGATGCGCTGTCACGTCTTGACGCCATTTATGCCGAATATGCTGAACCTGATGCCGACTTTGATAAGCTTGCCGAAGAACAAGGCAAGATGGAAGACATCATCCAAGCATGGGATGCGCATAATTTAAATACCCAACTAGAAAAAGCCGCTGATGCTTTGCGTCTACCGCCATGGGATGCGGACGTTAGTAAATTATCAGGTGGTGAAAAACGCCGTGTGGCACTTTGCCGTCTGCTGTTATCACGCCCTGATATGCTGTTACTTGACGAACCGACCAACCATTTGGATGCCGAATCGGTTGCTTGGCTTGAGCAATTCTTGCAGAACTACAGCGGTACCATCGTCGCCATTACCCATGACCGTTATTTCTTGGATAACGTCGCTCAGTGGATTTTGGAGCTTGACCGTGGCCATGGCTATCCGTACGAAGGCAACTATACGGAGTGGCTCGAGCAAAAGAACGTCCGTCTAGAGCAGCAAAATAAACAAGAAGAATCGTTTGCTAAAGCGCTGAAAAAAGAGCTTGAGTGGATTCGTAAAAACCAAAAAGGTCAGCAAGCCAAGTCTAAATCACGCGTGCAGCGTTTTGAGGAATTGAACTCAAAAGAGTTCCAGCAGCGTAATGAGACCTCTGAGATTTATATTCCACCGGGTCCTCGTTTGGGTAATAAAGTCATCGAAGTCAACGATATCTCTAAATCGTTTGGCGATCGTCTGCTGTATGAAAACCTCAGCTTTAATGTGCCAGCGGGCGCTATCGTCGGTATTATCGGTCCAAACGGTGCGGGTAAAACCACGCTATTTAACATGATTACCGAGCGTGATACGCCAGATACCGGCTCAGTCGATTTGGGTGAAAGTGTCAAAGTCGCTTACGTCGGACAGGTACGTGATAACTTAGATGACAAAAAGACTGTTTGGGAAGAAGTCTCTGACGGCCTCGATATCATCAAAGTAGGCGACTATGAAACCCCAAGCCGCGCTTATATTGGTCGCTTTAATTTTAAAGGTTCAGACCAACAAAAGCATGTCGGTCAATTATCAGGTGGTGAGCGTAACCGTTTACAACTTGCTAAGACACTAAAACAGGGCGCTAACGTCTTGCTCCTTGATGAACCATCAAACGATTTGGATATCGAAACCTTACGTGCGCTAGAGGATGCTATTCAAGTATTCCCGGGTACAGTGATGGTGGTGTCGCATGATCGCTGGTTCCTTGACCGTATCGCGACTCATATTTTGGCATTCGAAGATGAAGGCCCAGTTTGGTTCGATGGTAACTATTCTGAGTTTGAAACCTATCGCAAAAAGACCATGGGTGATGACGCCAGTCCGAAGCGTATGAAGTATAAAAAGATTTCTACCTAGAATCTTTGCTAAAAACTTTGTTTGTCATAAGTATTTTTAGACAATAATTTAGATATAAAAAAAGACCTCTAATCTATTAGAGGTCTTTTTTTACGTTCAGCTTTTACGTTGCTTTATGAACGCTTACGGCCAAACTTACGCTGCTTTTTATTGCTAATTTCAGTAATGGCGTGGGCAATTTCTTCTTCATTGAGGCTCGCCACTTGCTGCAAGATTTGCATCATATCAGGACTAAGGACATATTTTGCATGGTGGGCAATATTATCGATGCGCTGATCGAAAGTTAAGATGCCAGTTTCTTCATCTTTTTGCAGATAATCAAGACGAATCAAAGCACCGATAAAGCTGGTAAATAGCGCACGGTCAAAGAAATCTGGAATGTCGTCAGCATAGAGGACTGACAAACGCTGTCCAAGCAAATGACAGAGGTCAACAACTTCGTTTTCGGTTAGATTGCCCGAGCCTTGCTGCGCAAGTAGGGCAAGGGTCATAAAGTAACGCTCAAGGCTTTGTTCGACTGGGGTCGCAAGCACTTGTAGCTGCTGATAGCATTTACTATTGGTCTCAGGGACGCTTAGCATACCATCACTCAATTCTACAATCAGGCCACTTGCAAGCAGGCTATCGACTTTTTTATTCAGCGTCTCTTGAAGACCATGGGCGGAATAATAGAGGAACAGCTCACTTTGTAAAAAGGGATATAACTGCTCGGCGATACTATTGAGACGGCTGCGCTCAATGCGACCGTTACGCGCGACCAGAGCGGATAAGAAAGACAATAAAATAAAGACATGCAGGATATTATTACGGAAATAGCTTAGTAGCGCCGCCTGTTTGCCAGCAACCTGGATAATATCACCCAAGATATGCGGTATGCGTTCGATAAGTTTTAGCTTAATACCATAATCGATGATTTGCTGCGGCGTCATATCGGTGATAATCGTATCATCAGAGTAAGGCAAGTGCTGAGCCAGACCTTGATAAAGGGCGATTTGCTCACGGCAAATATCTTCATCAAGCGCCGCCTTTGGTGCCGATAATAATACCAATGACAATAACGACACTGGAGTGATGACCGCTGCCTTATTGATATGCTGCATGACTTTGACGCCGATATTATCCACCATGGCGCTGGTTTTATCATCGAGTGGCGTGTCGGTACGATCGGCAGGTAAGCTGTTGGCTGGCACATCGAATTTTTGCATGAAGTCGCTAAGATGCAGCGGCGTACCAAAGCTTAAATGTACATTACCAAAGATACGCTCAATCTTGCGCCCAACTTTAAGGAGACCGATTAGTGATTCTGACTCTTTTGGCTTGCCTTTTAGTTCGCCCACATAGGTGCCGCCTTCCATGATACGCTCGTAACCGATATAGGTCGGTATAAACACCACAGGTTTATTGGTCCGGCGTAATTGGCTATGTACCGTCATCGCTAGCATACCCATCTTTGGTGGCAGCAGTCGCCCCGAACGCGAGCGTCCGCCTTCGATAAAGTACTCAATCGGGGTATTACGGGTAATCAGCGTGTGCATATATTCACGCAGTACCGCAGTATATAGCGCGTTGCCACGGAAGCTACGACGAATGTAAAAGGCAACCGCGCCGCGTAATAACGGCCCCAATACCGGTACATCCAAGTTATCACCTGCGGCAACATAAGGGATGCTTAATCCGCGCATGTAAATGACGTAGGACAGCAGCAAGTAGTCGACGTGGCTGCGGTGACAAGGCACATAAATAAGCTCATAATCAGCGGCCAGCTCACGTACCCGCTCAAAGTGATGCACTTCTACGCCATCATAAAGCTGCGTCCACAACCACGTCAGGAACTTATAAAAACCGCGCACAATAGAGTGTGAGTAATCATTGACCATTTCATTGGCGTAGCCCTTGGCTAACATCCGCGCTTCCCGCACACTGGTGCCTGACGCCGCCGCTTCTGCTTCTATTGCATGTTTGATAGCAGGCGAATAAACCAATTTGTCGACCAAATTACGTCTGTCTGACAAGTCGGGGCCGAGCATGCTGGCGCGCTGTTTATCCAGATAAATATTGAGCTGCTGTTGTAATGAGCGCACCAGCTCACGATTGCCATCGGCTGATGACACCATTGCATAGCTTGGTGCGGCGTCACTTGGTACGGTATCGCTTAGTGCAGTGCCGCTGGTGTCATTAGGGCTGCTATCGCCATCACTTTTTAGGCTGTCATGAATAAGGGTGCGCAAATCTTGTGGCGGATGGAACTGGACAAAGGTATCACGCCCCATCACCCCGATATTAAATAACTGCTTGGTGATGCTAGGATCTTCCCAGTTATCAGCGGTCAACAGTTTAAATAGCGAGTCTTCTTTTTCTGGCGCGCGTCCCCATAGGATTGACACTGGTACCAAGCGCACTTGTAATTCTGGATGTTGTAAGACCGCGGCAACCAGACGCGATAGGCGAGGTGATAACTGGCTGTCTTTGGCATGTGGGTGATGTAAAAAGATAATGGCGGCATTTTCTTTAACATCATGAGTAATATCTTGTACCCCAACCAAGGCGGGCGGCAGATTATGCTCTTGCGTCTGTAGGTCAATCAAAATACTGTTGGAGCGCGAATAATCTTGCAATACATAAAATCTGAGGATATTGTCGTCATCGTCAAATTCTGGCAACTCGCCCAAAAGTTTTGGCTTCACAGCCACATCAAGCAGCTGACCAGATAGTTTGCGATAAAGCTGGTTAATCGGCGCATTGGTATAAAGAGTTGAGGCAACCGGCAGCATCTCAGTCTCTAACTCTGGAGTCAAGGCTGTATGGTCAGTTGCGACTGGGGCTTTAAAAATCCGTTTTTTTAAGAACTTCGGTATCATAATCAGTATCAAAATTAGTCAAATGTGGTGAGCTTATGATGCCATAAAAGCCATCAAAGCGATATATAGTGTCTGTATATACTGCCAATATTAGATTCATAACGGCATAGAATGCTGGTTTAATGCCAAAGAATATTTGACGAGCCAACCGTTAAAAGGCGAAATTATTTAAAGTCAGAGGTAGAAAAATCTGCGATTTCGCGCAATACTGTATGGCATTAAATCAAAATATTTACATTCAAATCTATGTAGAATTTTATCTTTTCACTTCATTATTCTAAGCCAGAACATTATGACCCCTGCTATCAAACTTGCCAAACAGCGCAACCTTGATTATAAGTTGCATGAATATACTCACGACAGCGCCGCCGTCTCTTTCGGGCTAGAAGCAGTAGAGAAACTGGGCATTACTGCCGAGTGTGTGTTTAAAACCTTGGTGGTAACAACCGACGCAGGCGCGCTGGCCGTGGCGATTTTGCCGGTCGATCAAACGCTAAATTTTAAAAAAGTGGCGAAAGCTTTATCGAGCACTAAAATGCTGGCTTGTAAAAAAGTACAAATGGCTGAGCCTAAATTGGTCGAACGGTCGACGGGTTATGTGCTTGGCGGCGTCAGCCCATTGGGACAAAAAAAGCGCCTACCGACGCTTATCCATGTCGCCGCGCAACAGCAGGCAACTATCTATGTGAGTGGCGGTCGCCGAGGTCTAGAGATTGAGTTGCCACCTGAGCAATTAGCGACCACGCTTGACGCGCGCTTTATAGATATCATCGATGATTAGTATTTAAGGAAAATTTTACAAGCCGTTTATTCTGCGCTTTTGTTATTTGCTCTCAATAGTGTTTGCGCTGCTTATTAGCAGATTCGCTATTTTTAAATAAGGATGTTACCCATGCCGCATTTAACCATTCAAGTGACGCCAAACGTCACGATTACTCATGAAGAATCATTTCTAAAAGCATTAAATCAAGTGCTATGGGACAGTGGCCACTTTGGTAAACCTGCTGATATAAAAGCCCGTATTGTACCGATTGAGACGTTTTTGGTTGGCATGGAAGATGACGAGCAGCGCAACGGCTTTGTTTATGCCCATCTAAAAATTATGAGCGGCCGTGACGAGGTCATTCGACATCAACTCGCTGAATTATTGACGACTGTTATAGAAGAGCGCTTGAATGTGCAGCAATCAGGACGCGCCGACATTCAAATCTGTGTCGAAGTAGAGGAAATCAGCGCGATTTATCATAAAGAAATGCTGAGCTAAACGCTAGGCTCAATTGTTTATAAAAGTGATTTATAAAAATGACAGACCAGCTATTTATCTGCACATAAGGACTTACTGGCAAACTTAGGCAGTACCATCACCTCAGCCTTATAACCAGCGGTTTTACCATGAGTCGCCATCAAATTGCGGGCGATACGTAAGCGATATTCGCCAGTTGCGGGTAGGCAGCCTTGATAAATAATCCCGCCTTTGGTGCCATCATATATACCATTTGGCATGTGCAGGACGCCGACATTAGCAGTCTCAGACGTACCAGTAAGTGGCGCAATATTAATAACGGCGTATTGCGCAGCGGCGGCATTAAAGCGGTACCAGCGCTCCTCTTCGTTAGGTTTTAATTTACCCGTAACCACGCTACTAATAGCGCCTTTGGCAAAATGAATGGGGGTATCGCTAGTTTTAGCCAGCGCGCTACTGGCACCAACGCTGATTAATGCGGCACTCAATAATAGCGTTTTTAGCGCTCGTGTACTTGATAAAGCGGTTCTGTTATTAATCGACAACATCATTGCTTCCTTATTAAAATATATTTTATCAGCTGTCTATTATTTGCATGTCTATTACTTGATGACTATGGTTCTAGTATCTTCTCTGACTTTATATTAAACATAAAAAAGCGCCTAATGAATAGGCGCTTTTCTTGTTAATTATTTGCTCAATTGTGAAGCAATCTTAGTCTAGGAAAGCAAAGTTATCGATTGCCATTGCCGTCATGCTCTCGCTTGGAGCAACCATACTTTCAGCATGGCCTGAGGTGCGCGGTAAGATTTTATCAAAGTAAAACTCAGCCGTTTGAATCTTAGCTTTGTAGAATTCTGGTGACTCAGTGCCGCCTTTTTCAAGCTTGTCATAAGCGACCGCCGCCATGCGCGCCCAGTGATAACCCATCATCACATAGCCTGAGTACATCAAAAAGTCATCTGATGCCGCAGAGATGATTTCACGGTCTTTACGCGCCATCAGCATCAAGCGTACGGTCAAGGTGTTCCACTCAGCACATAGTTTGGTCAGCGCCCAAACGAATTTACGCATGTCTTTATCAAGCGCATACTCGCCGCACCATTTCATGATGCTTGAGGTGTAATCACGGATGATTTTACCTTTAGATTGCAAGATAACTTTACGACCGAGTAAGTCAAGCGCCTGTACGCCAGTGGTACCTTCGTACATCGTCGCAATACGAGCATCACGAGCGATAAGCTCCATGCCCCATTCTTTGATATAGCCGTGACCACCGTAGATTTGCTGACCGTGTTTGGCCGCTTCAATACCAAGCTCAGTTAAAAAGCCCTTTAGGATAGGAGTATAAAAGCCCAATTTGTCATCCCATTTTTCAAACTCGGCGTCATCACCGTTAGCAACGCCTTGTGACATTTTATCGGCATAGCGCGCTGAGTGATAAATCATTGAGCGACCGCCTTCAGCAAAGGCTTTTTGGGTCAATAGCATACGGCGTACGTCGGCATGATGAATGATCGCATCAGCCACTTTTTCAGGGTCTTTAGTTCCTGATAGAGTACGCATAGAGCGACGGTCTTTAGCGTATGGTAGAGCATTTTGGAAAGACAGCTCAGTGTGTGCCAAACCTTGAATACCGGTACCGATACGGGCAGTGTTCATAAAGGTGAACATCGCTTTTAAGCCTTTATTTGGCTCACCGATAAGGTAACCAACTGCGTCATCAAAGTTTAAAACACACGTTGACGATGAGCTGATGCCCATTTTATGCTCGATAGAACCACAAACCACGCCGTTACGCTCGCCAGATTCGCCTTCAGCATTTGGCAAGAATTTTGGTACGATAAATAGTGAGATACCGCGTGTGCCTTCTGGCGCATTTGGTAGACGGGCCAAAACGATATGGACGATATTATCGGTTAAGTCATGCTCGCCACTTGAGATAAAAATCTTGGTACCGCTGATTTTATAAGTACCGTCATCTTGCGGGATGGCTTTTGATTTAACCTGACCCAAATCAGTACCACACTGCGGCTCAGTCAAACACATGGTACCCGACCACGTACCTTCGACCAATTTAGGTAAGTAGATCGCTTTTTGCTCGTCGGTACCGTACTGTAGTAAGGTATTGATACAACCGGTTGATAGACCAGGATACATCGCCCAAGGCCAGTTCGCCGTACCAATCATCTCAGCTTTGATAAGGTTGATTGACATGGGTAAGTTCATACCGCCGTACTCTTCAGGGTACGAAATACCTTGCCAACCGCCTTCGACGAATTGGTCATAAGCTTCTTTAAAACCTTTAGGCGTAGTGACCACACCATTTTCAAAATGACAGCCTTCTTCATCAGCTGGCTGATAAATAGGCGCAAGGACATTTTCAGCAAAATCAGCCATGCCCTGCAAAATCATATCGACCGTTTCAGGATCAGCGTTTTCGCCATTGTCCAAATCTTTATAATGCGTTTGATAGTCAAAAACATCATTTATCAAAAACTTGATATCACGCAAAGGTGCTTTGTAAGTTAACATAGTCGCTCTCTTTGATTATTTGGCTAGGATAGTTCGTTAGCATAGACTGTCGGCTCATTAATTGAGCCATGGTTCATGTAAACGGGTGTTTAATTATTTGGGATAAAGGCAGACAATATCACAGGTTGTCATCTAGGTTTATTAAGAACAGCTTGTCCATTTTGATAACCGTTAAGGCATCCTTGATAAAAAACAGCTGTCGTAGCATTGAGGTCAGTATAAATCTTCTATAGCCACAAATATACAACCGATAACTAATATTCATAATAAAATAAAAAATATAAAAATTTAAGTTATAAATAAAAATAGGGTGTTTATTTATAAATAGGCATCAATAAGGCCAGTTTTATAAACAACCATAGTTTTAGTACAGGTTGCACCGTAAGTTTCAGTATAGACAGCGGGATAGACGCAAAACAACCGCTAAGTGTATGAGTTACGTGCCCAAACAGAATAAAGGAACACAATTTATGAGCGCACCAAAGCGCAATTTAGCATACCAAACACAGCACAAAACGACGCCCGTATTTTGGCTAATGGCAGTAGTTGCGCGGTTAAAAAAACTTATCGATGGTGAGCTTAACCATTTATTAACCGTCAACCGTAGCAAACGACCGTGGCACATGCCGATTATCGCTGCAATTACCATTAGTTTTCCGGTGTTTGTTGGGGCGTATTTTGATGCTCTGCCGTCTGGTATTAAAGCGTCACTAGGGGCGATGGTTATTTTAAATACCCCGTTAGCAGGTAAGCTGCCGTTTCGTTTGGTGACAGTGATGGCATGGGGGTTTGCGATGTCGCTGTGTTTTGCCCTTGGTCTGATAGCGCAGCAAATCCCGCCCTTAAAATTGCCGATATTTACCTTGATGGCGTTTGGTATTGTAATTTTTGGGCGCTATTATCGCCAGCCGCCGCCCGCAGGTTTGTTTGTGATGATGGCGGGGGCGATTGCGCTATTTATCCCCCTGCCTTTAGAAGATGTCATGCCAGCCACGGGCTTGGTGATGCTCGGTAGTGGTTTTGCTTTGGTGATGGCGCTGCTGTATTCGTTGTTTTTATTGGCGACGCGCCCAACGACACCGACGCCGACCTATAGCTATGAGCCCGATACCATCACCGAAAGTCTGATTGTCGCCGGTTTTGTCAGTCTATCTTTAGTCATCGCGCTGAGCTTAAATTTATCAAATCCCTATTGGGCAGCGGTCAGCTGTTTTTTGATTATCCAAGGTATTCATTTGCGTACCATGTGGATTAAGCAAATCCATCGTTTGCTTGGCACCATGGTTGGCGTTGGGCTGGCGGGATGGATGCTAGCGTGGGGTTTGCCGATATGGGGCGTGGCGCTGGCGATATTAGGCTTAATGCTGTGTATCGAAACCTTGGTCGACCGCCATTATGGCTTGGCGGTGATATTTATCACACCGCTGACGATATTCATCGCCGAATACGGTAGTGGGTTGCCATTTACTGAGCAAGCTTATCAAGAGGTCATTTTAGCGCGTTTGTTTGATACCATGATTGGTTGTGTGGTGGGGCTAAGCGGTGGGGTGGTGATGCATTCGACCAATTTACGCGTGCCGCTGCGCCGGATGGAGAATTGGCTGTTGGCACGTTTTGGTTAACTTTATTAGCAAATAAAAAGCCGTATGCTCACATTAATACGGCTTTTTTAGTCGCGGTTTAAGGTATTCATTCAATGTACTTATAAACTGTCGATGATTTGCGCAACATCGACCTTATGTCCTGTCCAACGCTCAAAACTTAACGCTGCCTGCCCGATAAGCATGCCGTAACCGTCTGATGTTTCTGCCCCGTGCTTGGCAAAGTGCTGTAAAAATGGCAGCGCGCGTCCATACATCATATCGTAAGCATAATGGCCGTCTAGCTGGTCGCTAAGCGGCAGCGTATCGCCCGTTAGCCCAATCGAGGTAGCATTGATAATGATATCAAACTCACCGCTTAGCGTTTCAGTGCTACAGGCTTTAATCTGCTGCTGAGCAATTGTCTCACTTGCAGCGCTTAGCTCAGTAACCAAATTTATCGCTTTATTTAATGTACGATTGGCAAGGGTGAGCTTACTGATACCCACTTCAATCAATGGCAATATCACCCCGCGCGCCGCGCCGCCTGCGCCGATAATCGCCACGCGCGCGCCCTTTAGCGGCCAATCTAAACTTGTTATATGATTGACCAAACCTTGCCCATCGGTATTATCACCATATATCGCCTCAGCTATCGGCGTGCCATTTTTTAACAACGTTTTATTGATGAACAAAGTATTGACAGCGCCTGCAACCTTAGCGTGTTCAGACAAGCCGCCACGCGCCGCGCAGCACTGATAAGCTACTTGCTTAAAGGGCACAGTCACATTAGCACCAACGCCGCCGCCCTGAAAAAATGCCTCAATCACCGCAGTAAAGCTGGCTACATCATCAGGGCAATACTGGCGCTGATAGCTAATCTCTAAGCCTGTCTGCACAGCGAACTGCGTATGGATTTCAGGGGATTTGCTGTGGGCAATCGGATTGCCTATAACGATAAAATGCTGGGTCATAAAGGGTCCGCTGCTTGTAAAGGGTGAAATATAGGCAAAATCAACAGGTGAGAAGTTATCAATAAAAAAGTGGCCGTTTAATTATCTTATGCAATGTCATTTAATAATTGCTACTTATCATAGGGGATAACGTTAACTTTCACAAACCTATACTAAACCAACTAAGCTAAGCCAATTATGCTAAGCCAATAAAAGGGCAAAAACTGAGCGAATAATTGGCCAGACAGATCACGCCTTTATCTCGTGAGGTCTTTAACAAATCTGTACTCTGCCGGAGCGGTAAGTGTAAGGTAAAAGCTAGTCAAGTGTTAAGCAGTTGGGTAAACTAGGAAGCATGAAGATTTTAGTCGGCCTTGCATTTTACGATGATTAAAAGGCAGTATTTAACAATTTGACTGCTACCAAAGCCTATAACCAATAAATTATATAACTATAAAAGTTTAACAGACATTTTTCGTTATCAGCGGCAGCAAACCCCGCTCGTTAATATCGTTTTTGGATCCCTTTAAAAGTGTGAGTACATTGCCCATGTGGAATAAAAGCCTACAGACCTTGATGGTCAGTACGATAATGGCAGTTGGCGTGTCTTTGAGCGCCTGTAATAGCAATACAGAGAGTGATACTGCGGCCAAAGAAGCAGGCGCTGATAATAGCGAGCAGACCGCCGCTGAGACCTCCAAGGCAGAAAACCCCAATGCCAACGCTGATCTTGATGGTGCAACAGCTGCGCAAGGGACGCCAGTAAAATACGATATCGCCTCGTGGGGCACTGCCAAAGTAACCTCCTTAAGTATCGATGAGCTTAAAAAGATACAATCAGCCTTTGGTAAGGTGGTCAGCACCGACGAAAATAGCTTGGACTATGCCAGTAATCCGGCGTCCAAATATCGCTTTATGCAGGATGATGCGCCGTATTTGGACCTGATTGATTCTGAAAAATACCTCGAGCTTGGCTGGTATTTTGCCAATCCAACCGACTCTGATAAAGAAAAAGAAATCAGTCAAAACCATGCCAAAAAAGCTTATCAGCTGGCGCGTCAATTAATGGGCGATGAAGGCGGCAAGCTGGTCGCTGATATGCTCGGCGGTCAAATCGCCAAAAATAAAACCATCGGCGGTCAAAAAGTAGAGCTGGCAAAATGCGAGTTTTATAGCTGTATGCTGGTGATTAATAAATCCGCTGCTCAAACCGCTGATAAATAAGCGGGGCTGGCCTGAATGTCGCCCAGTAGCTGGATATGTTTGCAACCATCAAATGCTACACAAACCACGTTGTCGTTAGACAATCGCGGGCTGGCATACGGTGATGGTTTTTTTACCACTATGGGCGTCATCGATGGGCAGATACTGTGGTTAGACTATCATCAGCAGCGCCTTACCTCGCATGCCACAGCCTTGCATCTACAGTTGGACAGCCAGTTGCTATTAGCCATGTTAAAAACACATGCCAAGCAATTACAGCAAGGTATGCTAAAACTTATCGCCACGCGCGCCGAGCAAGAAGTCCGTGGCTATGGCTATACGCCAAATATTGGCGGCAGTGCGTGTGAGATTTGGCTTAAATCCTCACCAATGGCCATTACTACCGCACAATCGCTGCCACTCGCTAATAATCAATTTATCCCGCTACAACCTGCCGCGAGCGCCATTTGCTTATCCTCTCAAATTGCTTGTTTGCCGCCAATGCTTGCTGGACTAAAAAGCTTAAATCGTCTGGATAATGTACTGGCAAGTGGCGAGCTGAACGCTATCAAAGCTAAGACATGGCAAGACAATATAAAGCCAAGCATCGCCGAAGGTCTACTACGCGATATGAGCGGACGCTGGGTTGAGGGCACGATGAGTAATGTGTGTTATCAATTAGTAGAAGCGCCAGCCGCAAAATCGTCCAATTCTCCACACTCTCAAAACAACAGCAATTATTTATCCCAAGGTCAATGGTATACGCCATCGATGGCGCAATCGGGCGTTGCTGGCGTGATGCGGCAAGTGATTATCGATACATTATCGACTAGTGAAAATCCCGTTATCATCAGGTCGTTACAAGATGAGGATTTGCCCCATTTAAGCCAGCTATTCTTTTGCAATGCGCTACGCGGTATTATACCCATGAGTAGTCTGAGGTTACTATCGGGTGAAGTGGTGAGTTTTGAAGCGATTTAACCGTATTTAAAAATATTAAATTTGGTGTCAATTAAGTTATCAGGGTATAAAACAACGTCTTCATTGCGATACAGTTCTTGCGCTTTTAATAGTGCTTCTTGCTCGTTCTCTGCGCTAATTTCTATGATGTTACTTAGCATCTCGACAACCTCTATCTGAAAGGTTTTCTCTACTGTCTTATCACTTTTTATCATCACTATTCTCAACACATACTTATCAAAATTTCTTTAGGATTTATATCCGATAGCTTAACAAAGGCGCTTAAAAATAAGTGATCATCTTTTGTTAAGTGTGTAAAAGCTAAAGTATAATAAAAGCGCTTAATATAATTTGCGATAGTGACCACGACCGGTAAATTCAATAATGCCTTTATCGCGTAACACTTGTAATTGCTGACGGATTTTATCTCTAATATGGTTGTTTTCAGGGTGTTTGAGTTTGAATAAGTCAGCAAACGCATAAACCTGATTGAGAGAGAAATTAGTATCTAGGCTATCGATGCACTGCCAAACATCCAACGTCCAACCACGGGTCTGCTGTGATTGCTGACGCAAAAATAAGGTCTTTTGAAATTGCTCGGTAACATTGTCGCGTGGTATGACTTGCTGGTCTTTTACCAAAAACACTTTCCCTGATTCAGGCACTTTACGCAAATCAATATTGCAGCCGACCCAACCAGCACGTTTGGCAGTGATGGATAACGGCTTGCGTTTAATAATCATGTCCGGTTTAAAGAATTGCTTGGGGATGATTAAAAAGTTATTCACCCTATATTCTGGCGAGTAGGTCAAAAAGAAAAAGCTGGGATTATCCTCGCTATTGATACGCTCAATCATAGTGGCATAAGCACCATCATTAATAAGGTGGCTCAGTTTTGCCTTTTTACTTTTTAGCTCATATTCCTCGCTACAATGTGCGCAATAAAAATCAGCGACGGGTTGGTTATTGGCAAATTCAACTAAGGGTTCGGCATTGCAACAGGGGCAATAACTTTGTTTTGCGACCCAATCTTCACTGAGCACACGAATTTTTTGCGATTCAGATGTATAGTTTTTGGCAAGACTTTGATTGAAATTAAGGTTCATAGCCGATTTTCTTATTAAAGGAAAAATTCAAAGTGATAAATAAGCAATATGAGTATTAAGCCATATAATTTACTCTAACCACCAAGTTAATCGATAAGCTAAGCAAATACCATTGAAAATCGCCCAGTTCAGTGCTAAATTCTAGCAAACTTCTGCCTCGCGAGTTGCCATGAGCAAGCAAACACCTGAAATACCACCTAAACGCCCTGATGAGTCGCCAAAAAATGACCATGACGACGCGCCGGAGCAGCCTGTCGAGACGACGGCGCTGGACAAAAAACCTATCATTGACGACGTTAGCGCAGAGGAAGTACCGGCGACGGATATCTCACTCATTAGCGGTGGCACTAAACCGCGCCACTATAAAGCTGATAATCCATCGTTTTTTATGCAGCGTGGTTATCAGGTATTATTGGTACTTGGACTGATTGCAGCGTTTTTTTTGGTGATGGTCTATCAGACGCTGTTTGGCCGTATTGAGCAGCCGCAGCAGATGGTGACGATTGAGTCGGGTCAGACGTATTATGGGCTATTGCCGCAGTGGCAGCAGCAAATACCGCTGTTTTCTGCCACGATTGCCAAGCTTTATATGAAAACGCAAATCGATGGCCCATTGCATGCCGGTATTTATCAATTACCAGAAAACCCTACCTTTGCTGAAGCCTTAGAAGTATTGGGGCAAGGGGTAAAAGCGGCGATGGTCAAGGTACAGATTATCGAAGGCAAAACCTCAAAAGATTTATATCAGGCGCTACGAGATAATAAAGGCATCAAAAAAGAAGTACTGACGGCGGATAGCACGAATGCCAGCATCGCGCAGGCACTAGATTTGGTTGGCATTTTGCCAGATTCGGTGGTCAATAGTAATGATGCTATCGTCAATCACAATCTTGAAGGCTGGTTTGCGCCTGATACGTATTATTATGGCGAAGGCAGCACCGATAAGCAGGTATTGACCGATTTGTATAAGCGTCAGCAGCAAGCATTGACCAAAGCGTGGGAAAATCGCGACCCTGATCTGCCTTATGACAGTCCATATGAAGCGCTGGTAATGGCGTCGATTATCGAAAAAGAAACCAGCGTGGCAGAAGAGCGTCCTTTGGTCTCGGCGGTATTTAGCAATCGTTTGAATAAAAATATGCGCTTGCAAACCGATCCGACCATTATTTATGGGATGGGCAGCCGTTATGAAGGCAATATTCGCCGTCAAGACATCGATGAAAAGACGGCTTATAACACCTATCAAATCGATGGTTTGCCGCCAACGCCAATCGCGCTGCCATCTGCGGCCTCGATTGAAGCAACCTTGCATCCTGCCGATAGCGAAGCGTTATATTTTGTGGCGACCGGTAATGGCGGCCACAAATTTACCAATAGCTTAAATGAGCATAACCAAGCGGTCAAAGAATATCTCAGCGTCATGCGTCAGAAAAAAGCACAAAAACCACCGCCGTAATTTAATCCTTTATCTTTTCTAAAAACCTATCGTGTACTGAGCGTTATGTCTTTATATAGCTATTTATATAACTATCTATCTAACTGCATAACGTTCATCAATGACATAAGGTCATATCATGTCAGTATCCCTACCAGATAAATCAGTGCAAGAAAAATCAGCGCAAATAAATTCGCCTAAGCTTTCGATTAATCCAGCGTCTACTAATACAGCGTCCAATCAAGGGCGCTTTATCAGCTTTGAAGGGACCGAAGGCGTTGGCAAGACCACCGCTATTGAGCAGCTTTGCAACCAGCTACAAGCAAAAGGCATTGACTATCTGCGTACCCGTGAGCCGGGCGGTAGCCCGTTTGCTGAGCAGCTGCGTGCTGTTTTATTAGACCCGGATACCAAAATTAATGATGATACTGAGCTGCTACTCATGTTTGCGGCGCGCTGCGACCATCTACAGCAAGTGATTTTACCTGCACTGCAATGCGGTACGTGGGTAATATGTGACCGCTTTACCGATTCGACCGTTGCCTATCAAGGTTTTGGACGTGCCCATGGCGATAGTACTGTACGTGCTAAAATTGCTATGCTTATCGAGCAATTTGTCAAACAATTACCAGAGCTGACCTTGTGGCTAGATTTGCCAGTATTAGAAGGCATGGCGCGCGCCAATAAACGCAGCGCTGCTGACCGTTTTGAGCAGCAAGCGACGCAGTTTTTTACTCGAGTACATCAAGGTTTTAGTGTCCTTGCCAGCGAGCAGCCGGAGCGTATCCAGCGTATTGATGCGTCAGGCAGCGCCGAAGAAGTTAGCGAGCGTATTTGGCAAGCGGTGCAGGAAAAATTTGCGCTAAGCTAAGGTTTTTTAACGTTGTCATTTCTACCTTATATTGTCCAAAAAAAGCCCCAACTCAGCAGTTAGGGCTTTTACCGTTTATGGAAAATATTAAAAAGATAACTCTACTCTTTACCTATATCCATGCTGTCAACGTTATCAAGGCTGTCACCGCTAGAATCCGGCAAACGATTGGGGTCAAGCGTGCCTTTTTTAGTTTTTGGTGCGCTGCCATTACCGTTGGTACTGCTAGAGGTTTTGGTTTTCGAAGTTGCGGTCGAATTATCCGACATGACACCTTTATTTATAGCATTGGTAACCTTAGTAGAATTGTCTGCGCCAGTGGAGTCAGACTCTGCCGTTTGAATATTTACTTTTTCAGTAGTAGTGTTTGAAACCTCAGTTTTATTAGGCCTATCAGTAACGCTATCGGCTTGTTTGTCTTGTGCCTTTTCTGACTCAGCGACTTCTGCTACATTGGCTTCTTTAGCAGTGGTTGCTGCAGTCTCTGACGTAGTGGTGTCATCACTAGCATCGCTCAGCTCTATACCTTTACGCTTTTCAGGCGCTTTTGAGCTGGACTCAAAGCTGGCATCTGCCGCCGCGCGGGCCTGCTCTTGTTTTGCCGTCACATCGACCGCTTTTGGCTGCACTTCATCATCGACGACCAATGAAATCAGCTTACGATCACGCGGCACCACCCCATCGAAATTATCGGTAATCACGTGCAGTTTACCTTCTTTATCGACGGTATAAAGCGGCACGAATTGCTTATTATCGGCTTTATATTGCTCAAAGCTATAGCTGTCGGTAATGTTGGTGATTTTGATACGCGCTTTTTTCGACAGCATACTGGCAAGCTTGGCATAAGTCACATCTTTACCAAATAACCACTGCGAATGGAAGTTGCCCTGCTTATCATCGCGCTCGCTTTTGACCTTTTCATCACTGAATTTAAGGCGATAGATTTTACGCTCGCCAAACTCATGACGGTAATGAATCTCAGACAAGGTATTCATTTCCCTGTCGGTACTCATGGCAAACAGCCGCCCAATACCAATAAGGTCTAAATGATGGTCGGCATGGTCAGAGATGGGGTTGCCAAAGTAAGTACGCAGACCACTCATACGAGCTTTGGCGATATTGGTATAGTTATTATGGGCAACGATGACATCAAAACCTTGGTCTTTTAAAGATGTCGCCACCAATAACGCGATAGGGTTGGAGCCAACGACCAAGATACCATTGGTTTCAGGCTCGCGTACGCCCAAGAAATTACCAACCATTTTTGCGCCCAAGCCTTGAATCATCACCGTGCCAATAATGACAAGGAAAACCAAAGGTACAAGTAGCTCAACGCCTTGGATATCATATTCCTGCAAGCGAATGGCAAAAAGCGACGAGATTGCAGCGGCAACGATACCGCGAGGCCCAATCCAGCTAATCATCAGCTTTTCATTGGTTTTTAGATTGGAGCCGATAGACGAAGCCCATACCGATAAAGGACGCGCGACAAACATCACAATCGCGAGCAACACCAAGCCTGCAAAGCCAACACTCAGCAAACTGGCAAGCTCAACGCGAGCCGCAAGAATGATAAATAATACCGATACCAATAAAATGGTCAGCGATTCATTAAACTCTAAAATTGTCTCACGCGGGAATTTTGGCCAGTTAGCCAGCGCCACGCCAAGAACGGTGACGGTTAATAAGCCAGACTCGTGCTCTAAATGGTTGGAGATAGAAAACAGCAGCAGTACAAAAGCTAAGGTAAAGACATTGCGTAAAAACTCAGGAATCATATGGCGGCGCATTAAAAACGCCAATAACCACGCGCCCGCTAAGCCCATGGCCACTGCCAATACTACAATTTTGGCAAATAGTAAGATACTACTGGCTTCGCCGCCTGAGATGATATATTCATAGACCAAAACCACTGCAATCGCGCCGATAGGGTCGATGATGATACCTTCCCATTTCAAAATATTAGAAATGGTTTTATTCGGACGTACGCTACGCAGTAACGGCATAATGACCGTGGGGCCAGTCACACAAACCAGCGCGCCAAATAGCAAAGCAATCAAAGGGTCGACATCGAACAACAGGTAAGTCGATAGCGCCACAATGACAATGGTAATAAGCACACCGACCGACACCAGCATCTGTACCACAGAGCCGTGCTGCTTAATCTCATCGAACTCTAAAGTCAGCGAGCCTTCAAATAAAATAATCGCCACGCCCAATGAGATAAAGGGGAACATCAGCTCACCAAGTACCAAGTCTGGGTCAAAAGCGCCCAATATCGGGCCAACAATAATACCAATCAGTAATAAAAACAAAATGGACGGTTGCTTTAAATACCAAGCCAACCATTGGGCGGCAATACCGAGCCCAACCACGCCGGATAACAATAAGGCGGTATCCATAAATTAATCCTTTTATAATCTTGTCATATTTTATATCTATTCAGGCGCACTACCAGCGCTGCTAGCGTAAGCCGCAGCAAACGTCGTCTAAATATAGTGTTGCAATATCAGACACCGCTGAGCGCTAAATCTAGCGCTTGTTAATAAAAGCATCAACCACACTATAAACAAAGCACAAGTAATCAAAGCACAAGTGAGGTTGGCTATCAGTACGATATCGTCGTAAAGACAAAAGCTTTTTAGATCCCTAAGCAGAATCTAAAAAGCAAAAGATGAAAAATAAGCTGATGATTGCCGATTTGCTAAAATAACGATCTACCAAAATTAACTTTTGTTTGTCATATAAATTATTGGGCTTGTTATCATAACATGGTTTTATTTGACGTATTCTAGAGCAATCTTTGCGCCACTTGATTCTTGGTTGAAAAAGCCTATTAAAAGTAGTATGTCTAGCATGTTAGCAATAAGGTTATCTTTATGATAGAAAAGATAAAGTTTTATACCATAAGTCGAAAATGGACGGTAAACTAACAAGCATTCTTCTTTGCAAGTTTGCATTTCCCAAAGTTTATGGTAAACGCAGATAGCAAAAGCAAGCGGTAAAATCTCTCAGCCAGCAATGCAAAGACCAATATAAAAATCAATTTTTAAATGTTAGCTTTAGAGGTTAGCGAATGAGTAAACTGAGCGATTATCAGCATAATATATAAATAAAACGCCAAAATTATTATTCATAACGGTCCTATTCAAACCGTTTATAACAATTATAAAGACCCATTATATGGAGGGTAACATGCCTAAAAATATGTCTAAAACGTCGAATACAGCCAATTTAAGCCGTTGGTTACAGCAGAGCGCGTTGGCCATAGCGGTAGCCACTACTATGGCGGCAGGTATCAACATCGCGACCGTGCCAACTGCCCAAGCGGCCGTTACCACCGCAGATTTTTCGGGCTTGGTACAGCAAGTCACGCCAGCGGTTGCGCGGGTAAACGTCACCAAAACTGTCAGTGAGGCGGAGCTTGCTAAAGCCCAAACCGCTGAGCTATTACGTAAGTTCTTTGGTGATCGCTTACATATTCCTGACCAAGCAGCGACGCCCGCGATTGAACATGCCTATGGCACCGCATTTTTTGTCACCCGTGATGGTTATATGCTAACCAATCATCATGTAGTGGCAGGTGCGGACAAAATTACTGTGACGCTCAATGATAGAAGCGAGCTTGATGCCAAATTGGTGGGCAGTGATGAGCGCTCAGATGTGGCGGTGCTCAAGGTGACGGGGCGTCAATTCCCCGCCTTGCCAATCGGCGATTCTAACGCGCTAAAAGTAGGGGAGCCGGTATTGGCGATTGGCTCGCCCTTTGGTTTTGATTATTCAGCATCAGCGGGTATTGTGAGCGCCAAATCGCGTAATTTTTCCCGTGAAACCAGTGTACCCTTTATCCAAACTGATGTGGCATTGAACCCGGGTAACTCTGGCGGCCCACTATTTAATCAGCGCGGTGAAGTAATTGGTATCAACTCGCGTATTTTTAGTGGCACGGGCGGCTATATGGGTTTGTCATTCTCTATCCCGATTGATGCGGCGATGGATATTTATGAGCAGTTAAAAGATAACGGTGAAGTTGCGCGCGCTTATCTGGGTATTTTTCCGCAAGATATCGACCGGAATTTAGCCGAAGCTTATAATTTAGCGCGTCCGCAAGGGGCACTATTGACGCGCGTTTCACCAGACTCACCGGCGCAAAAAGCGGGGCTAAAGCCAGGCGATATTATTTTAAAATACAATGATGTTCTAATTATGGAAGCTTCCGATTTATTAAACCTGATTAATCGGGCGCGGCCTGACGATATATTTCGCGTTCAGATTCAGCGTGACGGTAAACAGGCTATCGTAACAGGTAAGCTTAGTAATGCTTCCAATGCTATGCAATCACAAACCGGCGCACAGCAGGCCAACGGCATCAGCTTGGGACTGGCGCTGCGCAATTTAACGCCGGAGGAGCAAATAGAGCTGGCTGCTGATAATAAGACCGGCGTGTTGGTCACCGCTATTGAGCCGACGGGACTCGCGGCACGCTCGGGCATACTGGCAGGCGACGTCATCACCAATTTGCACCAAAAACCGATTAAAACGGTCAATGATTTTTCTAGCGCCGTGGGGTCATTACCCGAAAAAGGGGTGGTGACGATTGAGATAGTCCGGCAAGGAATTCCAGGTATCATTGGTTTACGCATTGAATAGTAAAGGATAGCGTGATTAGCAGCGTTATGAATCGGCTGTCTTTATTTACAGCAATGCATATCGTCCGACCATTGCTATGTTGACGATTCGTTAAAATACCTAAAAAGGTTTTATCGCTGCTAACTAGTTACGCTACACTAAGCAGTTACGTTACACTAACTATTTAGTTTTCAGGCTTATTTTTTAAGCCAAATAACATCGCGCTTAGCATTATGATAGATTGCTAATTTTTTGCTTTATAGAAGTGTTAAGCATGAATTGTTTGATAGCGATGAAAGCAAAATATGCTACACTAGCAGGCGTTTTTATGGCTTGCAGTCAATCAAGTGGCGGCAGTTAAATAGCGTTAATCACGTTAGCATAATAAATACACAGTATGAACATCACGCAAGGTATTGTCCTGACGTTATTTTATCAAACGTTCAGCTCCATAGAGCAGATAGGGACACTTGCAAACGACTTATCATGTGATAGCTTTAATAAAAGCTAGGATATACAGGCACGGTTATGAGCACAGCATACGACGATATTAAAACCCGACTACAAGGCTCAATGGTAGCCTTGGTAACGCCCATGCATCCTGACGGCACGGTCGATTATAAACGTCTGGCAGACCTCATAGATTGGCAGATTGAGCAAGGTACACATTGCTTAGTCGCTGTCGGTACCACTGGCGAATCCGCCACTTTATCCATGCAAGAGCACAGCGATGTGATTCGCTACTTTGTTCAGCATGTCAAAGGTCGCGTACCTGTGATTGCAGGCACTGGCGCCAACAATACCATGGAAGCCATTAAGTTGACCCAAGATGCCGCCGAAGCAGGTGCTGATTGTGCGTTATTGGTCGCCCCTTATTATAATAAGCCGCCACAAGAAGGCTTGTTTCAGCATTATAAGGCCATCGCTGAAGCGGTAAAAATCCCGCAAATGCTTTATAACGTACCGGGACGTACCGTTGTAGATATCGCCCAAGAAACCGTTGAACGCCTCGCTGATATTGACAATATCGTTGCTATTAAAGACGCCACAGGTTCGGCTGTCCGCGGTGAGCAACTGATTAGAGCCGTTGGCGACAGAATGGTGGTGCTATCTGGTGACGATAGTACAGCTCTTGAGCTGATGCAGTTTGGCGGTAAAGGCAATATTTCGGTGACGGCTAACGTTGCCCCAAAAGCCATGAGTGAGACTTTTAGCGCCGGCCTGCGTGGAGATTTTGATGCCGCTCATAAGGTTCATGACGTGGTCAAGCACTTACACCGTGATTTATTTATCGAATCAAGCCCTATTCCTGTTAAATATGCGCTGCATAAAATGGGCATGATAGATACCGGTATTCGTTTGCCGTTGGTATGGTTGGCTGAAAAGCACCATGCGACCATTGATGAAGCTTTAATCCGTGCAAACTTACTTTAGATTTTTATAAATTTAATAAACATACCGCTTATAGTGGCTCTATAGGCTTTGACTATTAAGTAAAAAATTTTAGACATGGTAAAACTATAAGCGCTTTGCCTACATACGCACTAAATAAGCAATAACTGCGAATTCAGAGAGATAATATGATGACAGTATCATCAAACCCTGCAAAAATATTCCCGATGCTAATGACCGTGGTTTTGGGTAGTACGTTAGTGTTGAGCGGCTGCCAAGCGACCAAAGGTCTGTTTGGTAAGCGTGATAATGGTAGCCTTGAGTATCAGCAAAGCAAAAAACTGGCGCCATTAGAATTGCCAGCGGCGCAAGAAACAGCGCCATTTGTGCCGTTATACCCAACGCCTAATGCCGGCGCTAATACCTTGAAACTAGAAAATGAGTCAGGTAAACAATATCAGCTGCCAAGACCTCAGCGTACGGTTGCTGCGACCCAAGCAGCAGAATAAACCCCTTTTTTATCCCTATCTATACCGCTGATCTTTTATTATGGTTAAGCAGGTTTGTTTTATACCTTAATACAAAGCGCTTGGCGGTCACTGCGCGTTTTTACCACATAAGCTTGAACGAACAGGAACTCCCTCATGCAAAAGCAACAACTGCTCTATAAAGGTAAAGCCAAGTCTGTTTATGAAACAGAAGACCATGATCTGCTGATTTTACACTTCCGCGACGATACCTCAGCGCTTGATGGTAAGCGTATCGAACAGCTGGCTCGTAAAGGTGTGGTGAATAACCGTTTTAACGCCTTTATCATGCAAAAACTGGCTGACGCTGGTATCGAAACCCATTTTGAAAAGCAGTTGTCAGACGATGAAGTGCTGGTCAAGCGTTTAGACATGATTCCGGTTGAATGCGTGGTGCGTAATTTTGCCGCGGGCAGTTTGGTACGTCGCCTAGGTTTGGAGGAAGGTCAAGCTTTGACGCCGCCTACCTATGAGCTGTTTTATAAAGACGATGCGCTTGGCGATCCGATGGTCAATGAGTCCATCTCTATCTCGCTTGATTGGGCAACTGAAGCTCAATTGGCGAAAATGAAAGAGTTAAGTCACCAAGTTAATGAAGTGCTAAAACAACTGTTTGATGCTGGCGATTTAATACTGGTAGATTTTAAACTTGAATTTGGCGTATTCCATGATCGTATCGTTCTAGGTGATGAGTTCTCGCCTGATGGCTGCCGTATCTGGGATAAAGCGACCAAGAAAAAGCTCGATAAAGACCGCTTCCGCCAATCATTGGGTGATGTGATTGAAGGCTATGAAGAAGTAGCAAAACGTATCGGTGTGCCGTTAAACTAGAAATATAAAATATTTAAAGAATAAAAAACTGAGCCTTGAGCTCAGTTTTTTTATGGGGATAAGCATTTTAAAAACGGTTATGTTAAAGATTGCTATGTTAAAAACTGCTATATTATTTATCTTTACGCGCTTCTTTGATTTTCTTCGCTGCCATCTCCATCGCATCGGCAGCTTTGTCCGCTAATGTGCCAACCACTTCTTTGGCTTTAGTGGTAGCAGTGTCTTTTAAAGAAGACTCTTTGTCGTCGCTAGATTTAGAGTCATCATCTTTATCCTTCTTGTCAGAATCGTCACCATTTTTACTGTCGTTTTTAGCGTCTGATTGTTCGTCTTTTTTGGTACCGCTATTGTTTTTATCAGACGATTTATCATTATCGCCATCTTTACTATCGTTCTTGTCCGACGTTTTATCATCTTTTCTGTCATTAGCATTGTCTTGATTAGATGACTTATCGTCTTTGCTGTCTTTACTCTGTGACTGACTATTTTGCTTGTCGTTTTTACTGTTATCGTCTGTCTTAGACTGACTATCTTTTGAGGCGTTATCTTTTGAGGCGTTGTCCTTTGAATCGTGATTTACGTTGTTTTGAGAAGCATTATTGTCGCTGTTGTCTTTCATCGCTGCTTTTTTATTCGTATCTTTTTCGCTAGCATTTTTATTGCTATCGTTATTGTGCTGCTTATCATTGTTAGTATTAGAGTTAGTCATTGTTATATCCTTTTGATTGTATTTTTTAGTGTTGGATGTTTTTAGTTTTTTAACTTTAAAATTGATTGGCGAGTTTTAAGCTTACTATTAGAATGAGTTAACTGTCTGTATAGCAACAGTTGCAATAGGTAATAAGGTCTAACGCTTAGCCGCCTTACGTAGTTTTTTATGCTAAATTTATATCGTTGATAGTTAAATGCTGTTATAAAAAAGGTCGCCCTTGATGTTATCGTCCAAATTACCTGATACTCAATCCACGGTTTTAGAACCTAGCTGGTTTGCTCGCCCGACTTGCGTAGTAGCGGCAGATTTAATTGGCAAAGTTTTATGTCGACAGCTAATCGATAGTGATGGTAAGCAAAAAACCCTACGGATGCGCATCTCAGAGACCGAAGCCTATATTGGCGAAGGTGATGCCGCTTGTCATGCCCATGCTGGCACGCGTACGCCGCGTACCGAGATTATGTATAGCGAAGGTGGGGTGTTCTATGTCTATCTGACTTATGGTATCCATCATATGCTCAATTTGGTGAGCGGACCAGCAGAGTCACCAGAAGCGGTATTAATACGCGCAGGGTTTTTGACAGACGATAGCGCGCGCTTAATCGACGAGCAACTCCTTAGCGCAGATGAACAGCTAACCCATCCCAAGCAATTTGCAGGCCCTGGCAAGCTGACCAAACGGCTGCAAATCGACCGCGAGTTATATGGTGCGCCTATCACGCCCGCGTCACGGCTGTGGGTCGAAGACGACGGCTGTCAGCCGCCAGTATCGCTGCGCCCACGTATTGGCATTGATTATGCGGGGGCGGCAAAAGATTGGTTACTGCGCTATATTTGGACCGACCATCCTTCGCTGTCCAAAAAATAACCAATCTATAGTTGTTAGTAATTTTTTAAAAAGCATGAAAGGGGTAAGCGATGTATAAATTGACAGTTTTTATTCCCAATGAAGCGCTAGAGCTAGTAAAAGCCGCCTTGTTTACGGCCGGTGCTGGCAAGATTGGTGATTATGAGCAGTGCTGCTGGCAAGTGAAAGGAACAGGGCAGTTTATGCCGTTAGCAGGTAGTCAGCCGCATATTGGCGCGCAGGATACACTTGAAACGGTCGAAGAATGGCGCGTGGAGATGGTGGTAGCCGACGCGTATATTAAACCGGTGATTGAAGCCCTAAAGCAGACGCATCCTTATGAAACGCCTGCCTATGATGTGATTGAGGTATTGGACTTTTAAGGTCGTAAAT